>NZ_JBQXDJ010000095.1:0-11119 GCF_052601015.1 Chitinimonas violaceus
TTTTGCGTGGTTGGAGAAGTGCCGTCGATTGTGGAAGAACTGTGAACGCAAGCTCGACACCAGCTTGCAATTCATTCAGTTTGCCTTTCTGACTCTTCTTCTGCGGAGACTTTGAACAGGTTCTAAGTGACGCATAAAATCACCTACAAGTCGTTCAAATGGAATAGAACCGCTTGGCGGGTAATGTAGTGGCTCAAAAGCCGTTAAGCGTCTTGCCTTCTTTGCTTGCAGATCAGGTTCAAGAAGAGATGCTGGCTACTGTGCAACGCCCTGCCATGTCTATCCTGCCCATGCACGTGGAAGGAGTGCTTGCCCAGTCGATCCCAATCGGTGTGACGTTTTGCATGATGGTCTCTGAACAGATGAAAACACCCCGTAAGCGTAACTGCTCGTAGGGTGATTCAGGATGCAGCCCCGTTTCGTTCAGCAGTACAGATTTCAGGTAATGCAGGTGGCCAGGACGCACCCACGTGCCTTGGGCTTCTGTGTCTCCGCTTCTTTGGTCCTGTTGGCCAGCCTGTACCTATAGGGGTCTGAGGTGCAATGGAACGTAAAACCGGGTTAGGCTGTTGGCATAAAGAATATGCGCTGATCCACCAACCTGTGACTGCTCAACGTCGGTGTAAGCGGGTGCTGCCTAGCTGGTCGGTTCTGTGCTTAGGTTATCGCCCCCACCATGGCGTCGCGAGCTGATCCTTTCTAGAGAGATGAAATAGCGCAACGTCTACGTTCATCGCATCTTTACACCATCTTTACGCCTGCATTACCAATCACAACACTACTTTTACGCACCGCTCTCTAGCATTGGGGCTGTCTTCCTTCCACCCCAACACATAGGGAGCCAAGCCATGGAATTGCTGGTTCTGATCTTGATACCGGTGTTCGGCATAGCGTTATTTGCGCTCATCTCCGGTTGCCAACGTCTGGAGGGCCCGTCCCGTGAACGCTGAATTGCTGTACTGGTTAACTGGTAGCGTTGCGGTAGCGCTGCTTTTTTATCTCCTTTACGCGCTGATCAATGTCGAGGGGGTGATATGAACACCTCTCCCGTTGTCCAGATGGGCCTCTACCTGCTGGCGCTATTCCTATTGGCATGGCCCTTGGGGCGCTACCTGACGATGGTCATGGATGGCAGCCTGTCTGCACGCTTCCGCTGCCTGGGTGCTATCGAGCGTGGTATTTGCCGGCTGATTGGCACGCAGCCTGACGAAGACATGCCTTGGGCGCGCTATGCCTTGGCGATCGTGCTATTCAATTTTGTTGGTCTGCTAACGGTGTATGCACTGCAGCACTTTCAAGGCAGACTGCCACTAAACCCGGCCGGCATGGCCAATGTGGAAGCAGGTTCCGCGTTCAACACGGCCGTTTCATTTGTCACCAACACCAACTGGCAGGGCTATGCCGGCGAAGCCACCATGAGCTATCTGACCCAGATGCTGGCGCTGACCGTACAGAACTTTCTGTCGGCGGCAACGGGGATGGCCGTCGTAGTGGCGCTGATCCGCGGCTTCACGCGTCGTTCGGCCCGTGGCCTAGGCAATGCCTGGCTCGATATCGGCCGTGCGACGAGCTATGTGTTGTTGCCACTGTCTATTCTGGTCGCCAGCTTGCTAGTTAGTCAGGGCGTGATTCAGAACTTTGATGCCTATCAGAACGTAAAACTCACTGGGCCCGTTACCTACCAAGTCGCCCGTAACGATGCGGTTGGGAAGCCGATAGTGGATACCACTGGCAAACCTGTGATGGATGAAATCACCACCGATCAGCAAACCATTGCCATGGGCCCGGTTGCTTCACAAGAAGCCATCAAGATGCTGGGCACCAATGGCGGGGGGTTCTTTAACGCCAACTCGGCCCACCCGTTCGAGAACCCGACCGGTGCCAGCAACTTTTTACAGATGCTGAGCATTTTTCTGATCCCCGCCGCATTGTGCTTTATGTTCGGCAGCATGGTGGGGGATATGCGGCAAGGCGTTGCCCTGATCGCCGCGATGACACTGATCTTCATTGCCATGTACAGCGTGGTGCAGTGGTCTGAAATGCATGCCAATCCGTTGCTCACACAGCTGGGCGTGGAGGGTACAAGCGGCAATATGGAAGGCAAGGAAACCCGCTTCGGCATCACCGCTTCCAGCCTGTTTGTGACGATTACCACCGCCGCAAGCTGCGGGGCTGTCAACGCCATGCACGACAGCTTGTTGCCCCTGGGAGGATTGATTCCAACCTGGTTGATGCAATTAGGCGAAGTGGTGTTTGGTGGTGTCGGTTCCGGTCTTTACGGCATGTTGATTTTCGCCATCCTCGCGGTCTTCCTGGCCGGACTGATGATAGGTCGCACGCCGGAATACCTGGGCAAAAAGATCGAATCCTACGAAATGAAGATGGTGTCCATCGCTATCCTGATCACGCCCACGCTGGTGTTAGGGGGCACCGCAATCTCGGTGCTGGCTCAAGGTGGCTTATCCAGTATTTTCAATCCTGGCGTGCATGGCTTTTCCGAAGTGTTGTACGCCTTCTCCTCAGCAGCCAATAACAACGGTTCAGCCTTTGCGGGCCTCAACGCCAATACCCCGTTCTACAACCTGGCGCTGGCCGTCTGCATGTGGCTTGGGCGCTTCGTGCCCATCATCGCAGTGCTTGCTATTGCCGGCAGCCTGGCCAGGAAACCTCGCTTGGCGGTATCAAGCGGCACCATGCCCACACACGGGCCTCTGTTTGTCGTGCTGCTGGTCGGTTCGGTCATCATCGTGGGTGCATTGACTTACATCCCAGCGCTGGCCCTGGGGCCGATGGTCGAGCACTTGCAGTTGTTTGCTCGTTAAGGAGGGAACATGAACGACTTAACTAAACCCTGCTTCACTGCTGAAAGCGTGGTTACCGCGCCAGGTACCGAGAGCCGTACTGTGCGTTCGCTACCCCTGTTTGATCCCGAACTGGTACGGCCCGCCCTACTGGAATCCATTAAAAAACTTTCCCCTCAGGCGCAGTTCCGTAATCCGGTGATGTTTGTGGTCTGGGTGGGTAGCCTGCTCACCACTTTGCTGGGCATTCAGGCACTGGGCGGGCATGGCGAGGCACCCGCCAGCTTTATTTTCGCCATATCGGCTTGGTTGTGGTTCACCGTCTTATTCGCCAATTTCGCTGAAGCATTGGCCGAAGGCCGTGGTAAAGCACAGGCGGCAGCGCTGCGTGGCTCACGCAAGAATGTGGTTGCTAAGAAACTGGCGGAGGCCCGTTATGGCGCCAAGGTCAGCGTGCTTGATTCCGCCAGCTTGCGTAAAGGCGATCTGATCCTGGTGGAAGCGGGTGACGCAGTACCGGCGGATGCTGAAGTGATTGACGGTGTAGCCTCGGTAGACGAGTCTGCCATTACCGGTGAATCAGCGCCAGTAATCCGTGAGTCGGGTGGGGATTTCTCAGCCATCACGGGCGGTACGCGCGTTTTGAGCGACTGGCTGGTGGCACGCGTCACTGCCAATCCTGGCGAGGCTTTTCTCGACCGCATGATCGCCATGGTGGAGGGCGCCAAACGCAAAAAGACGCCGAATGAGATTGCGCTGACCATCTTATTGGTGACCTTGACACTGATATTCCTGATGGCAACGGCCACCTTGTTGCCCTTTTCGATCTATAGCGTGAAGTCAGCCGGCGCCGGAGCACCAGTCAGTATCACTGTACTGGTAGCACTCTTGGTGTGCCTTATCCCCACCACCATCGGCGGCTTGCTCAGTGCTATCGGGGTAGCAGGCATGAGCCGCATGATGCAGGCCAATGTGATCGCTACATCGGGCCGTGCGGTGGAAGCCGCCGGTGACGTGGATGTACTTCTACTCGACAAGACCGGCACCATCACGCTCGGTAATCGGCAAGCCAGCGCTTTCCTACCCGCACCGGGAGTCAGCGAGCAGGAGCTGGCTGATGCCGCCCAGCTGGCTTCCTTTGCTGACGAAACCCCCGAGGGGCGCTCCATCGTAGTATTGGCCAAGCAGCGTTTCAATCTGCGTGGTCGTGATTTACACGATGCCCACTTTGTTCCCTTTGCTGCACAAACCCGCATGAGCGGTGTCGACTTCGGTACGCGGCAAATCCGTAAGGGTGCGTTGGAGGCGGTGAAGCAGCATGTTGCAGCCATGGGTAGCCAAGTACCCAAAGCCGTTATCGAACTGGCTGAGCAAGTGGCCCGCCGTGGTGGCACCCCGTTGGTGGTAAGCGATGCCGACCAGGTCATGGGTGTGGTGGAACTCAAGGACATTGTGAAGGGTGGCATCAAGGAACGGTTTGCCGAATTGCGCCAGATGGGTATCAAGACGGTGATGATTACCGGCGACAACCGGCTGACTGCCGCCGCCATCGCCGCCGAGGCCGGTGTAGATGACTTTCTGGCTGAGGCAAAGCCAGAAGACAAGCTCAAGCTGATCCGTGACTACCAGGCTGAAGGCAAGCTGGTGGCTATGACTGGTGACGGCACCAACGATGCGCCAGCGCTTGCCCAAGCCGACGTGGCAGTCGCCATGAACAGTGGCACGCAGGCTGCCAAAGAGGCCGGCAATATGGTCGACCTCGACAGCAACCCGACCAAGCTGATCGAAATCGTCGAAACCGGCAAGCAGATGTTGATGACACGCGGTGCATTGACAACCTTCAGCGTAGCCAACGATGTCGCTAAGTACTTCGCCATCATCCCCGCCGCCTTTGCTGTTACCTATCCGCAACTCAAGGTGCTGGATGTGATGCAGCTGAATAGTCCTAGCTCGGCGACTCTGTCGGCTGTGATCTTTAACGCGTTGGTAATCATCGCCCTGATCCCCCTGGCACTGAAGGGAGTGGCATACCGTGCCCTACCTGCTGATCTGCTGTTGCGCCGCAACTTGGTCATCTATGGATTGGGCGGTCTGCTGGTTCCTTTTATTGGCATCAAATTGATCGATGTGGTCCTGGGGTTGCTCGGGCTCGCCTGAGTGTTGGGCCCCATTCCCACCCAGTGAAAACACATTGTTGTGCTATCCGCCGAAGGTATGCGGAGACCAAGAAGGATGATCGAAATGAAAACCTTGATACGCCCAGCTCTTACGCTGTTTGTATTGTTGTCCGTCGTGACCGGCCTGATTTATCCGGCCTTGGTAACCGGATTCGCCAAGATGGCGTTCCCCTACCAAGCCGCTGGTAGCATGATTACACAAGGCAAGGTGGTGGTTGGTAGCGAGTTGATAGGGCAATCTTTCAGTGGCGCGCGCTACTTCTGGAGCCGCCCATCCGCTACCGGCCCGATGCCCAATAACGCCTCGGCATCCAGTGGTTCCAACCTTGGCCCGACCAATCCGGCTTTGGTTGATTCCGTGAAAGACCGTGTAGCCACGCTACGCGCAGCCCATCCGGACCAAACGGGGCCGATACCGGCTGACTTGGTCACGACTTCAGCCTCCGGTCTTGATCCTCATATCTCACCCGCTGCGGCCTATTATCAAATCAACCGTATTGCCAAGGCACGTGGTCTGGCGCCGGAAAACGTGAAGCGTTTGATCGACGCCTATACCGAGTATCCTAGCTGGCGCATTTTTGGGGACAGCACCGTCAACGTACTCAAGCTAAACCTTGCGCTTGATGCGAGTGGTAAGGTTTGAACGCAGCTGCGCACCGCTACCCAAGACGATCCAATCCACCATGAATTATCCACGCCCAGATCCCGACCGTCTGCTTGAAGCGCTGCAAGAAGCGGACGCGGCTGCTCAGCGTGGCAAGCTCAAGCTGTTCTTGGGTGCTTGTGCCGGGGTCGGCAAAACCTATGCGATGCTGCAGGCTGCCCGACAAAAACAGGACGAAGGTATCGATGTCCTGATTGGCATTGTGGAAACCCATGGTCGTGCCGATACGTCAGCGCTGCTTGCTGGCTTGCCTATCCTGCCCTCACGGCATGTTGAATATCGTGGCCACCTGTTAGCTGAATTTGACCTGGATGCTGCGCTACAACGCAAGCCGGCGCTAATCATCGTGGATGAATTGGCCCATTCAAATGTGGAAGGTAGCCGCCACCAAAAACGCTGGCAGGATGTAGAAGAATTGCTTGTGGCGGGGATCGATGTTTACACCGCCATGAATGTGCAGCACTTGGAAAGCCTTAACGACATTGTTGCCGGCATTACCGGTGTTAAAGTCGGGGAAACGGTAGCCGACCACGTATTCGACAGCGCAACTGACGTGATCCTGGTGGATTTACCACCAGACGAATTACTGGCCAGGCTGGCAGCCGGTAAAGTTTATCTGCCTGATGCAGCGCTGCGAGCCTCGAAGCATTTCTTTCGTAAGGGCAACCTGATCGCCTTACGCGAATTGGCTTTACGGCGCACCGCGGACCGGGTTGACGCCCAGATGCGGGCTTACCGTGCCGATCGTGCCATCGCGAATGTCTGGCAAGCGCGGGAGCGGCTATTGGTCTGTATCGGTGCCGGACCCAGTGGCGATAAATTGGTGCGTTCGGCTGCTCGGTTAGCTGCCAAATTACAAGCCGACTGGATCGTTGCCTACGTCGAAACACCCGCGTTGCAACGCGGGAGTCAGCTGCAGCGTGGGCGAATACTGGCAACACTGAAATTAGCCGAAGAGCTGGGTGCGGAAACCACTACGCTGGCGGGCACTGATGCTGCTGCGACCCTGGCGGCTTATGCCAGGAGCCGTAATGCCGGTAAATTGGTGATCGGCCATCGCCACCAAACGGGTTGGCGGCGCAAGCTGTTGCCAAGCTTGGCCGATCAGTTAGCCGAACGGGCAGCGGAGCTGGATCTGTATTTGGTCGGTCTGGACCCGGCAGCGGCAGAACCTGTCGTTGTCGACCGAGCACCGCCCAGAAAGATTTACTGGCGCGGCTATGCGGAGGCCATGGCAATTGTGGCTGCCACTTCTGTGCTGGCGGGTGTCTTATTGTCCGTGTTCGACCTCGCTAACGTGGTGATGGTGTACTTGTTGGCAGTGGTCATGATCGCCTTGCGTTCGGGCCGTGGCCCCGGTGCGTTGGCAGCCTTATTAGCGGTGGGTAGCTTCGATTTTTTCTTTGTCCCACCACAGCTGACCTTTACGGTTAACGACAGTCAATATCTATTTACCTTTGCCATGATGCTGGCAGTGGCCCTGATTATCGGCCAGCTTGCAGCCAAGCTACGCTTCGAGGCAAATGTGGCCCGCCGGCGCGAGCGCCGGGCAGACGAATTAAGCGGGTTGTCGCGTCAACTATCGGGTGCATTGACCACCGAGCAGATCATCGGCATCGCCGTTGACCGGATCAACGCCATTTTCCATGCTCGTAGCGCGGTGCTGTTGCCCGATAGCCACGAGCGGATGCGTGAAGCACGAGGCAGCGCGGGGCCGGGTGGCCTCACCGATACGGATGCTGATGTAGCACAGTGGGTCTATGACCATCAGCAACACGCTGGTCAGGGCAGTAATACACTACCTTCCAGCCCAGCGCGTTACTTGCCGTTGAAAGCACCAATGCGAACCCGCGGTGTGCTGGCTTTACAGGTCAGTCAGTTGAGTCTGTTCGACGAACCAGAGGAAATGCGCCTGCTGGACACCTGCGCAGCGCAGATCGCCCTGGCGCTGGAACGGGTGCACTTCGTGGAAGTTGCCCAGGACGCTTTGGTCAGCATGGAGGGCGAGCGCCTGCGTAATAGCCTGCTGACGACGGTGTCGCACGATTTGCGCACGCCCTTGACCGCCTTGGTTGGCCTGGCTGATACCTTGGCGGGTAGCGAACTGAGCCTGACAGTTCGGCACGAGCTGGCAGAAGCCATACGCGACAAGGCCCGTAGTACGGCAGAGCTAGTCGGCAAGTTGCTTGACATGGCGCGCCTGCAGGCTGGTGCGGTCACACTGCGGCGAGATTGGCAGTCGCTGGAAGAAGTGTTGGGCTCGGCGCGTAGACAGCTTGATAGTGTACTGGCGAATCACACCGTGATCAGCCGCTTGCCCGCTGATTTACCACTCTGCGAGTTTGATCCAGTCTTGATCGAACGCGTCTTGGTAAACTTATTGGAGAATGCGGCCAAGTACACACCGCCTGGCAGCGAGATCAGCATCCTGGCCGTCAGCCGTGGCGACCTGATGCGCATTACGGTGGACGACAATGGTCCCGGCTTGCCGGCCGGGCGCGAGGAAAAACTGTTTGGTAAATTCGAGCGCGGCGAGAGCGAATCCGCACTGCCTGGGGTGGGTTTGGGGCTGGCAATTAGCCGTGCCATTGTCGAAGCGCATGGCGGCCGTATGACCGCAGAAAACCGACCAGAAGGCGGCGCGCGCTTTGTTTTCACTTTGCCCTTGGGGGTACCCCCCAACATGCCGGATACCAGCCTATGAGTATTGCCCGCCTATTGGTCGTCGAGGACGACACCCATATCCGCCGCTTCTTGCGGACCGCACTGGAAGCCGCCGATTTCAGTGTATTTGAGGCCGCCAACGTAGCGCGTGGCTTGATTGAGGCGAGCAGCCGGCAACCGGACCTGTTGATCGTGGATTTGGGTTTGCCGGACCGCGATGGCCGAGAGTTGATTGCCGAGCTGCGTGGCTGGTCGTCCGCGCCGGTCATTGTGCTGTCTGCCCGTGATCGCGAGGAAGACAAAGTCGCTGCGCTGGATGCCGGTGCGGATGACTACCTGGTCAAGCCATTTGGTGTGCCAGAGCTGCTGGCTAGGGTGCGTGCTCAGCTACGTCGTAGCAGCGTCAATATTGGTGGGGATGCCTCAGCTGTAGTGCAATTCGGTGAGGTCAGCATCGATTTAGCGGCGCGCGTCGTGCAACGCAACGGGCAACCCATTCATCTCACGCCCACGGAATACCGCCTGTTGGCAGCGTTGATCAAGGGGCATGGACGGGTGCTGACTCACCAGCAGTTGCTGTTGGAAACCTGGGGACCGGGTTACGCTGAACGGGGCCACTACCTGCGCATTTTTATGGGCAACTTGCGCCAGAAGTTGGAAGCCGATCCCTCCCAGCCTCAGCATTTGCTGACAGAACTGGGCGTCGGGTACAGCTTGGCGGGCTTAACCTAAGCCGCATGTGAAACGGTTGATGGTGTTTTGCCTTTCCTTGGGTTTCGCCCGCTGTGAGCGGGCGTCTAGATATTCGAGCGACTAGTTTTATTCAGCGGTGTTGACCCGAGTGATGGCTCGGGCTTTTTTTGCGCCAACGGCGTAATGCTTGCGCAATCTTTATGTAGGCAGGCCTAGTATTTACGCCGTTTTTACATCGTCTTGACTACGATTTTGCTTGCAGCACCTGACGAGAGATCAGCGTAATGCTGTTTGCTGAGTTAGGCGGAATCGTCAGGTGCTACCCCGCACATGCCTGGTGGCGCGGGTCGACAAGCCCCGGTCAAGCCCAATTGGATAAACGATGAATACGCTAACGCGAATGTGTCCCGTCGAAGATATCTTGCTCAACGCCAAGGTGCAAAACCGCCATCAACTGTTCGAATACGCAGCCCAACACCTACATCAACGTTATGGACTAACAGGAGAGCCTGTTGCCCAGCGACTGGCAGACAGGGAAAAATTAGGTTCTACCGGCCTGGGGAAAGGCGTCGCGATTCCACATGCCCGTATCCCGGGTTTGCGGGCCCCGCTGGCTCTATTTATCCGCCCGGAACATCCGATTGCCTTCGACGCCCCCGATGGCAAACCGGTTGGGGAATTGCTCTTGCTGCTGGTGCCAGAGCACGCCAACCAGGACCACTTACAACTTTTGGCAGACGCTGCTCGCCTCTTCTGTACCAGAACTTTCCGGGCTACCCTGCGTGCCGCGAAGACACCGAGAGAGGTACATCAATTACTGCTTGAGGGCCATCAATCATGAGCCCGCGACCTACGCATTATTCTACTGGCAAAGTCATGTCCCGCGGACCGGTACAGTCAGCCATACCAGCTTGCCAAGCCAGTCCATTGGCAAATGTCTTACCCTTTGTACAGGCACGCCAACAACAGACAGTGGTGATTGTTTATACCGGCTCCGCCAATCACGACATCAACGCAAGGGCAGCCTTTGCTCAACAAGTTGCACTACTGGCCTTGACCGGTATGCGCCCAGTTGTCGTACATGGTGGGGCACCGCAATTTCAGTCTTACCAAACTGGGGGGCAGGCGCCCTTGTCAGAATGGATGGCGATGCGCGTTGCACGTGCTGGCCTGGCCGATCTGAATCTGGAACTTGTCCATCTGATTAGTCAGCATGGGCCAAAAGCAATGGGCGTCACCGGGCAGGATGGGAATTACCTGCTGGCAGCCTCGCCTGTGGAAAAGGGCTACATCAGTCCAATCGCTAAGCTGGACACGGGTTTGTTCACGTTATTACAAAAGAACGACATGGTGCCAGTTGCGATGCCAATGGCGCCCGATGCAGAAGGTGAGGACCGGCTCCTGTCTCCTGAACGTTTAGGCGCATTGCTGGCGCAGCAATTACAGGCACCTACCTTGGTATTGATGGGCGACAGTACAAATCTGCCGGAACTGAATAGCTATGAACCTCTGGCCAGCGAGGATGAACTGGCGCACTGGCTGACCATGCACCCGACAGGGGTAGCAGCTGATCTGGCAAGGGACGCACTCGATGCGCTTGGCCATGGCGTGCAATCTGTGCATTTGCTTGACGCCCATGAGCCCCATGCCTTGATAAATGCATTGTTAACCGAGGAGGGTTGTGGCTTGGTTCTATGTCAGCGCAGCAGCGGACAGGTGATGAAAGACAGCAATCGTTATTTCCATGATTGTGACAGCGTGCTACGGACTGATTTTCACTCTGAACGTAAACGTGTAGTGCGCTTTTAGCGGCCAGTCCACAAAACAGAAAAGTCGCATGGTTGATAATTGCCGTTGAAAGGGCTGTGACTTTTCTAAGTCGATGTCCGTAGCCTACAAACTCGGTGTCTGCGAGGCTGTGTTACTCGTTAAGCTTTCCCAATTGAAGCAGCGTTACTGATCGCACGGTAAAGGGTGGCATGATGGCAGTTAAGGGTAATCCCCCCGGAAAATAGGGGTGTGCAGAAGTAGAATTTTCTCGGATAGAGGGAGTTCTACAAAATGAAGAAATCGAGATTTTCGGACAGCCAAATCATCACCGTGCTTAAGGAGGCAGAGGC
>NZ_JBQXDJ010000096.1:0-10857 GCF_052601015.1 Chitinimonas violaceus
TTTTACAACCGCCAACGACGCCACTCTCGGCTAGGTAATTTGGCACCGGCGGTGTTTGCAGAAAAATTCAGCAGGCAATTGGTCTGCATTTGAAGTGGGTGTGTCTACGGTTGTCAGGACAGGTCATTCTTCGAACAAAGATCGCAAGCCCGATAGTAGCCAAGAGACCGGCCAAGATCAAACTTCCCACTCTGTCGAGTGCGGTATTGCGGTCAAGTTGTCATTTCGACGTCAGCGAGCCACAGCCTGACTACTGCCTGTATAGCGAGTTGGTGTACGGTCCATTCCACCTACCCTACCCTCGCCAAGCAAAGATGAACCCGCCCGACAAGCACAGCGGCACCCCCTGCAACAGATATCGGCAGGCATCTGGGTACTTGGCTTCGTCAGCCTTCTGATGGACACATCGGAACTGACCCACAGCCTGCTATCGCTGCTAATGGTCACTACCCTAGGCAAGCGCACTGACCGGACGGCATGGCAGAAATCGGGAACGTCGGGTGTTCTGAAGGAGCAGCTAGCACATACTTCATCTTGGCTTACCCGTGCGATTACCTCTCACAAGGTCCTCTAATCCATCTAGCTCTAGTTTATTTAGACCAGATTTCGATCTGTCAAAACTGTTAACCTCTCCAGAATCTATTTCTTGAGAAGCTTGTGATGTAGTGCTTTTCAAGTTCCCCTTTATTAAGATTAAATTTTGTTGGTCACAAAATATCTGCCCATCTGAAAATTTTTCTGATTTTACAGATTTCTGTTTCTGCATTAAATTTTTCAGTAGTTCTTTACCATCAAGCATAGACAATCAACCTCTTTAAACATTAAAATATTTACTAACATAAATAGCCATACAACCTAATGCCGCCAACACCACTGCAACCAAGAAAACACAATTCAAGATAATATGCAAAGCCCTAATCTCAGAATCTAAATTTGAACCATTATTCTCCACTACCTTAGTACCATCCAGATATTCTCTAATACTCTGAACATTTTCAGCAACATAGTCTGCGCTTTTTTTGAGAGCGAAAATAACCACCCCAATACATATCAAAAACGCCACTCCAGAAATAGCAATTAAAGTTGCTGCAACACAAGGCGGCGATTTCTCTGACACTAGAATAGACAAAACAAAACCCAATCCAGCCACAGAAAGACCCAAAATGGTCTTATCAAGCTCTATTTTGATGTTCACCCAAGTATTGAAACAGATTTCATAATTAATTAGCTGTCGTTCATGTAGGCTTCTTCCTTCCTCAACAATATTTTCCGCCATTAATTCCTCAACAATTCATATATCAATGAATAATAAAATGGCGTCCTATTGGACGCCATCTCTTACATCGGGCGACAGATAATTTTTCATTCGCACATGATAAAAGTCAGTCCCTTAGCTACAAGAACGACATCCACATCTGCTCGATGGCGACACACAATTTTTCATTAGTAGCAGAATACGGCGCATAATTTTTCACTCACGTCACCGTCTTCTACACTATGTGCCGCCACTTTCTGCTCAAGCAGTTATCGCTCGGATTGCGGCCTCCAGTCGTGGGCGACTAGCTGCCCGTAATTTTATGAGCCCACGCTGTCTTGCCATCTGCACCAGCGTCCACTCCTTACCTTTGGTCGGATCAAACACTAAGGAGGCAAGGGATCGGAGCTCTTCGGCACAAACCTCGTCAATCGCCCAGATCAGCCGCAGCCATCACCCGTAAGTTGGGCACCACGAACCCTCACTGCAAAAACTCACCACCAGCAGCGCATGATCTGATCGCAACAAGCGCCACGCTGGGTGATGGGTTCGAAGGGCGTCTAGGACGACGAAGTCGAGAATTATGTGATACCTGGCTTATTAATAATGGCTGCATACGCAGACCAATCTATTGCAGGGGCAGAACCTAGCGACTGAAGCTTAGAGAGGAGTCGAAACAAGAAGTAAATCAAAGCTCCTTCCTTTGGAACAAGCTTCAATGCGCCGTCAAAGTTATCGAATGCCCCATCATTCAATGCGCAGCCACAATCAAGTAGCTCAGGTAGCGAAGACGGGAGATGTTTGTTGAATGATGCCCCGAGTCCATCAGCCCAACTTGACTTTGGCGCAACGATACCCGCGATGATTGGGAACGGGTCCTTAGGCTTGAACGTGCCGCCTGCGTGCGCGATAGCCACCGAAGTACGGTGAAGTTTGCGCACCGAAGCAGCTTTGCCCCCCGCGTACTCTAAATAGTCTTTGTCAAAGTGCGGCTTGGATTCAAATACCGCATACACAGCTTCGGCAGGTATGTATCGATGCTTTTGCTGATCAAGCAACGTAGGAGTGAAATGCCGGTCAAAGATCACAAGATCAATCTGCTCACTACGATTTCCCTCACTGTCTATCACGAACCCTGTTGCGACTTCATAACGGTTAGGAAGATAAGCTCGAAAGATGTCAATCCAGTGATCTTCATTCACACTACCCTGAGTGCCAGCATGTTCGATGGATTGCGACGCACGCTTGATCTTGATAGCCAGTTCAGCTTGCACATCGACGAACGCCTCCTTCATCCATGCCGTATCATCCACAGGACCCGCTTTTTTTGCCATATCTGCTTCCTATCAGCATTCAAGATAATGGAAATTTTGGGCCGAACAACTCTCGCCAAAGGCGAAGTGCTTCACCATTGCGACCCGACCGCACATGATGGATGGCTTCGTTAGCCTGTTGTGTAGCCTGGAGCAGAAGGACTTTTGCTCGCGAGATGCGTGCTACATCCATGGCGTTGCTAATGGGCGGGCCAAGGCCCGCCGGATCTGGCCAAGTATCACCTATGCGGTCAGCTAGAGTAGCGAAGAAACTTTGAATCTCACGATCAAATTGCCCACCCCATCCGCCATGCAGACACTGCAACGCCATAACCTCTATAAGAAATGATGGCTTGATGGGCTTTTCCCCATGCTTGGGGTTGTTGTTCCAGTACTTCAGCATTCTGACCAACCCTTTCCACTCATTTGAGTAGGCTTGGTGGGCTTCAGTGGCTTTACGTGCGTGAATTTCTGGGTTGGTCTTGATCCACTTTGCCGTATCACCATCTGGGATCTCGTAGTTTTCTCCAGCGGCAAACGCCGGCACCACATCGACACTCAGAACGCGGTAATCAGTATTGTCCTCCGAGTCTATGACGATGCCAAAGTCAATGTTGATAGAACGAGTCTGCCGGGTAATAGCCTTAGCACCATACTTTTCCTTTAGCGCCGCCTCATAATCATCTAGAACAATCGCCGCTGACTTAGAGCGGTAGTTTTTCTCCCCATCCTTCATCACGAAAAAGATATCGATATCCTTCAGTGGCTTTGTCTTCGTATGGCGCTTGTAAGAACCCGTCAGGAAATCGCGATCAATAGCAAACTTGGTGCGAATAAATTCCCGGACCTCAGTGTGACGCTCACTTGCGTTTTTCTGCTCGCGCTCATTAAGCTCTAAACGGGATTTGAATTTGCGGAAAGCTTCATCAATTGTCAGCATTATGCTCTCCTCCAATAACCGGCATTTGCCCCCAGACCACTGTGCTCAACCGTAGCACCCAGGCTTTGCTTGACCATGCCATCCGTACTCCGATAGGAAGCCGGTCCCCAGCCCTGGACATCCGGCCGACCTGGTTTGTTCTGAAGGAGAAAGGAATACTTCGCTTGACTAGGAGTGACGCCTGCCTTGCGAATTGCATACTTGAGCTGATCCGTATCAGTCCAAAAGCTTCCGTCACCAGCTGCCCAGGTATAAACCACATCAACATCCCAACGGATGATCAAACTGTCACTCTTGGGGTCATATACTTCGAGAATAGCTCGCTCTAGGTGGCCACTTTCAAGCCACGTCTTTACAGCAAGCAGGTTACTCGTCCAATGGCTGGCAAAATGGTCTGGGTCCAATCCACTGAGTCGAATGATGTCCTTGAGGCTCTTGAGGATATTGTCCGCGACGTAAGTGACAGAATGCGTATAAGAGTAGGTAGCAACTGTAGTCATGACTTCAGAAACTCCTCAATATCCAAGATCAAGGACATTGCCTGCGATTTATGATTGTCACTAACCGAGGCATGCTCCATATCGCGGGCTGTGATGCGATTACTGTGCTTTGCAAGCGCGGTCTCCACCCAATCAAGCTCGTCTTTGGGGCACGGAAGAGAGACTTGCCAATTGCCATTTAACGGATCGAACCCGAGGGCATCTTCACGAGCATCACTCCCATCCACGGCACTGTCGTCATAAATGCAGCAAATCCGGGTTCGGGGACCATCGCAGGTCACAACAATAGGTGCGAATTGTGGTGACCTCTCCGAAATAAGGCTGCAGACAACACCACTGACCGCTCTCAACTCAGCACGCGCCGTCTTGTTCTCAGTAGTAAGGAGATCGACGATTGCATCCCAAGTCTGCGCGGCATCGCGATGAGGAGAACTGCGAAAAGTACGGCTCGCTACGGTCATAATTTCCCTCTTTAGATGCGTTGGATACGTTGCTCTTTGGCGTATCGTGCTGCCGATAGCAAGTTATCGATGGAGAGCGTATTGGGGTTGATAGCAGTCTGAGGATCTACCGCCAATGCATTGGCTACCATCTTGCGAATCGCACGACCATCCAAGCCAACACATGCATTGGCACAATCCCCGAATCTAGGGGATTTGATCAGTCCAGCAACGTCTGGGTATGTTTTCGCGAGACCACCGAGACATGCCCGTAAGATCTGCTCGCATGCAGCCTGATCTGGCAGGGGAATTTCCATGATGAGGTCGCAGCGAGAAGTGAAAGCACTATCCACTGCTTCAGGAAAATTGCTGGTTGCAACGAAAAGTAGGTTGGGATATTGCTCCGCCAGCAAGTCCAGCTGAACCAGCACCGCGTCCGTGGCACGATGGATATCGATGGGGTTGGCATCCAAACTAAGCTTGGACCTATCCACCGCGAGGGTCTCTACCTCATCAAGCAAGACGATGGTGGGGCCGTTCGCCGCAGATTCGGCGATGGACTGAGAAAACAGATCTGAAACCGCACGCTGTGTCTTTCCCATGGCAGAGCTGGTTAGTGAGTGAGGTTCCACTTCAAGAAGCTGCATTCGGGAGTTATGGAATAGCTGGGAGACACGATGCGCCAGCCCCCGAGCTAGAGAAGTTTTCCCGGTGCCCGGTGGACCCACCAACAGAATGACCCCGTGCAAAGGAATCACGTCGCGGCTTACCTTGGGCCGCACCGTGAAATTCATGACTGCTTGTGAGAGCAATTGAGTCTTGTGGCACTCGTCCATAAGGATGGAATCCCAAAGCGCTCCGAGTGCCGGCTCCGGCAAATCCCATCGCCTATGAATACCCTTTGGCAGATTGCTTACATCGTTTCCAAGTCCCATATCACCCTTCTCTTTAGTAACAACTCGTCTTCATCGACTGCCAAACCACTGTCTGACATCTCTAGCGGGTCAGGCAACATCTCCAAATCACAACCAACCAATTAAGATCATTAAACATCATCGTTTTGATTATGTCAACAGATCATTATTTGACTTTGGCAGCGACTGCGACCAGAATTCGGGCCATGGAACAGCATGTGAATCTTTTGCCCCTGCCAACTCTGCAGGGACTCAGCCAAACTCAGCGAGAACGCCTTGCCTTCATTGAATTCCGGCTGTACTTCCTTGGGGATGTGGCTCGTGCTGATGTCATGACACGCTTCGGCCTTGCTCCGGCCGGCGCTACGCGTGACTTTGCGCTCTACAAAGAGCTATTGCCTGCCAACCTCCGCCTCGACGGGGCAACCAAGACTTATGTGATCACTGACAGTTTTGTTCCTGCCTTTGAGCACTCTGTAGAACGGGTACTCACAGCACTGTCTCAAGGCTTCGGGGATGGGCTTGGTCCTGCGACAGGCCCGCTAATCTCGTGTGAAGTACCAGCCTCACTGAATCGTCCACGGCTTGATGTGCTCGCCCCTGTCACCCGAGCAATCCATCGAAAAAAACCAGTACGGATCACCTATACGTCCACATCCAGCGGTACAACTGAGCGAACAATCGTGCCGTTTGCGATGGTGACAGACGGACTTCGATGGCACGTACGAGCCTATGACCGGCATCGCCAGCGATTCTTGGATTTCGTCATTAGCCGAATCGACCAAGCTACCGAGCTGACTGATGACAAAGTTGAGGGCCATGAGCGCAGTTTGCAGGACATTCAATGGAACCGGATTGTTGAACTGGAGCTTGTCCCCCATCCGGGAAGGGAATACCCGGAAATTGCGGAGAAGGACTACGGCATGCAAGACGGCGTGCTGCGTCTGAAAGTGCGGGCAGCCATGGCTGGGTACATCCTTCGGCACTGGCATGTTGACTGCTCCGAAAACCATGAACTGGCTGATAGGGCTTTTCGGTTGTGGCTGCGTGACCCGCTAGTCCTTTATGGCGTCGAGACGGCGGAGCTCGCGCCGGGGTATAAGGCGCCGTCTCGCGCTCAGTAATGTACGTTGAGTTCGCCCATCATTACTTGAAGCGCTAAAGGCTTCCCTCGCGCAATGAGCCGGAGCTTGCATGCCTATCCGCGTAGGGCCCGCCAAATCTGCCTTCACCGAATCACCCACAAAAAGCATTTCTTCAGCTGCACAACCCAGCTGCTGCAGCACATAGGCATAGATTCTCGGGTCAGGCTTGATCGCCTCTACATCATGGCTCCAGGCGTAGCAGTCGATTGGTAGGCTGAGCTGAGTCAAGACCGGAGCAGCGTAAGGTTCTGCACAACACGAGCTTAAGCCCACGATCACGCAGCATCGCCAAGGTGCCGTTGACATCATCGAACAGCCGAATGCTCGATAGCTCAGCCTGAAGATCAGCCTCTAGTTGCTGATGCAAATCTTCCGGCAGAGAAACGCCGAGCCGCCACCGTCGAAAGACTGCCTCGTTGCGCCATCACCAGCGCGACATCGGCCGATTGCGGTTTACGTCCCAGTTCCTCGGCATAGCGTAGCAGCCGCTTGAACGGTGCGCGGCGATCCCGGATTTCCGCCAGGGTGCCAAAGACATCAAACACCACAGCCCGGATTGGCTTCAATACGGTCGCCATACCACCCTTCTCTCATCTCTGAGCAATCGGTCATGCGCTCAACCATTGCCAGATGATTGCGCCCATCAAAAAGAAAATCCCCACCACCACCAGCAATGCAACCAAAGCCACGATCAGCTTGCGGAAGGTATAGCCCAGGCAAAACAGGATCAGCCCGGACACCAGATAGATCACCTTGGCGGTCGTGGCATGTACCGTGAAGTACGCCATCGGACTGAGCCAACCATGCAAAAAATAGATGCCGATCGCCGTTACCACTGCCGGCACTAGCACGTTCATGGTGGATTCGTTGTGCGCGCGCAGCTCCTCGTCGGAGTAAACCGAATCGCCAATGCGATGGAAAGCCATACCTCATCCTCCAGGGGTCATTCTGTTAAATATCCTATTTTGGGATATTTTAGACTGAATGGTCCCATGCGTGGATGAAGTCCATCCACGATCCGCGCTACCGGCAGTTTATCGAGCAGCTCATTGTGCTGCGGGAAGCGCGCGGCACAACCCAGACCCAGCTTGCCGATCTGCTCGACAAGCCGCAGTCCTATGTCGCCAAGGTGGAGAACCTCGACCGCCGTCTGGATGTGGTCGAATTGGCCGATTGGCTGTATGCGCTGAATACACCGCCGCATCAATTCATGACCCAGTTGGCTTGGTGGCACGTTTAACTTCAGTATCTCGCATTACGGCCTCGGCTTCGTCCCAACCCTCCAGCTTTCCCTCCCAGAATGATTCCCACGTCAAACGTGGCGGCCCACCTTTCGCCGCTTCTTCGCCGGGTAATGGCAGCCAATCATGCCGCCTTTGTACGGGCAGTATCGTTTCGCCACGAGCGGCCTCCTCTGTCCAGCTATCTGGAGCCGCTCGCTGTTGTCGCACCAGCTCTCGTATCGCATCGCGCTCATAGAGACGAAGCTGCTTGTATTTACCAAATCGCAACGGCTGTACTAGCCCCTGCTTCTCCAGGTTGAGCATGTGCGTGCGGTGCATGCCCAGTGCCCTTCCGGCCTCCGTCGCTGTGAAATACCGACCACGGAACTGCCTCACCGTCTCGACATCGTCGCGAGTCACGAAGCGCCAAATGCCCAGATCGATCACTTTGATGATTTCGGTTATCACCCAGTTGGAACGGAACCGAGGCACGCCCACGCCGAGTAGCTCGGCTGCAGCATCTATCGACAACAGATCATCACGCTGCAGGGTGCAAGCGAGTTTCCGGTAGGAATCCCGATCAACACGGGTTGGGCGATAGATCTGTGCCGTGCGCTTTAATACGCCCCGGCGCAGCAGCACCGCGACCTGTTGGGTACTGATCCCTAATAGCTCTGCAACCTCGGCTGTCGCGATCCCTTCAGGTTGGGCTTTGCGCTGGTGATCTGCTTTCCGCTTGCGGCCGGTGCGGGTGGGATATTGCGCAATGCCACTCAGCATCTCGGCATTTACGCCAGCCACGTCTGCTCTCTTGAATAGGGAAGTCAGAACACGATCAATGCCGGGACCACCGATGGCTTTGATACCCAGGCTTTTGAGCTTTTCCGCGAGGTTAGTGGCGTTCACACCCCATTCCCGCGCCAATGTGCCAACCGGCGCAAACTGCTGCTCGAAGGTGTTCGCGTCATCAAGCGAAACCATCATCTTGCGACAGCGGTTGACGGTGCGATTCCGGCCAGGGAGCCATTTCGCCGCAATAAGTGAGCGGATCACTTCGGGATGAACCTGCCATCGTGCTCCCAGCATAATCACATCGAGCCAACCGACCTCGGCTACTGGCTCACTTTGATCGCTTCGGACATCCCGCTGAGCATCGGGTACGCGCTGGCGATCCAAATACGCTTCGATCTGGCCGAGCGGGATTTTGGGCTGTCGCCCTCCCTCTGCTGGCCATGGCAGCGCGCCAGTTCGGATCAAGGTCGCCAATTCCGCCGCCGAGACGCGCAGCACGGCGCACACCTCCCGTTTGCTCAGTGCCCCTGCGATGGGCCTACCAGAAGTGTATTGCCACTCCGAGCATGGCACCCTATTCAATACCAGCTCAGCCAACTCGGCGATGGCCGGCTCAGCAGTCAAAAAAGGCAGCATTCGGATGCGGGGATGCGTTGTCTTGTCTTGGGCTAACTGGTCAGCGAGCTGATTAGCAACTGCAGGGCTATCGCTGTACCAGGCAGTAATCATCGCTAGCCGGTCAAACGCCACGTGTGGTGCATCACCCCGGCCGTCGAACTGGCTCAACGCTTCCCAAAAGCTCAGCAAGCAGCCCACCGCAGTAGCGTTGTTCTGCTCAAACAGCGATTCCAGCACGAACAAGGGGAACGGCTTGATTCGAGGAGCCTTCATCGTAGTCAGCGGCGCGTGGCAGTGATTGCAGCGTCGCAAGCAGCCACGGCCGGGGCTCAAGGTTTTGCCGCAAGCCGTGCATCGGTCCAATAGCAAGCAACGATGAGTAATGCAGCCGGCGAAAAGCGAAATCGACCATTGCCGCCGCCAGTACGGCGACTCGCCCAGACACAGCGGGCAGAATCGCGTGCCGTCGAGCGTGAACAGTGACTCTGCCACGGGCAGCGCTCTGAACAACCTTGGGCTACGCGCGGTGGGCCCAGCACGTAGCCACGTTAGATTGGCTGCATGCTCGCCGAGCCCCAGAGCCCGCACCAACTGGCGATAACGTTTGGGATCAGCCCAGTGTGCGATCAGGGACTCCTGACTGGATACAGCACGGATCTGGGAGAGCAACTGAAATACCGAAGCATGGCCATTGGCCTCAGCGGTACGGATCAGCAGACTGGCTGGAGATTCATCGTCATGGGGAATTGGTCGAACGGGGACGGGGTAGGTTTTCATCTGCCCTCCCGCAGTACAGCTGCAAGCGCAGCTGGCGAACTTCTGAATGGGTTGTCCCTGCTCAAGCTGGCCTTCGCCGTGATGCCGGCATCCCAGGCAAAGGCAAAGTCGTCCAAAGTGAGTTGACTGGATTGGACATTGAGCGCAAAACGCGCGGCCTCCTTAACCAGCGCCATGACAAACGCCGGAGAACCGGCAGTTGCAGCATAAATTTGCAGGGCAATGTCGTACCGATCCAGATGCGGCACGGCCTGGAATTGCAGCTTGTGCAGAAGCGTCTGCTTAATCTGGGCGAGGAATGGCAGCAACGACCCAGGTTCTGCCGTAGTCCCGACCCGCAAGGGTAGTAGCGCAAACTCCAGCGGAAAACGTCGCGCAAGCTGGCTGTCGATGGCAAGGATCGGTGCGAACTGGGGCAGTCCAACTAGGCAAAACGTGACCTTGGTCTCGTTGACCAAGGACTTGATCCAGTTGCAAACGTTGCTGTTGACCCGCGTACTGGTTTTACGGATATCGAACAGATGGTGAAATTCGTCTAAGAGCACCAACTTCGTTTCACACTCGGCTAGCAGCTTGCAGAGCCGCTGGGTCATCTGCCCTGCATTCCCGGCCTGCGGACTGGGGTCGTTCAGTTTGGCCAGCAAACTGGCTGCGACGCTTTTGACCGTTGCGGGTGAAGGCACCTCCGCATAAAACGCCGGAATGAGCGTCTTCTCCAGCCGCTGTTCGACTTTGGTCGTGTGGGGCATCTGCGCCAGAATGGCCCGGCAGACTGTGGTCTTACCCATACCGCCATCGGCCAATAGCAGGCTGCCTGTTTGCGCTGATTGAATATTGACCCACCCTGCCGATTGAATATTGACCCAGTGATGGTTGCCGCCGTTTGACCGGCGACTGTGCATAACTATATCTCTACGGGCTAGTCTCACCCGTGGATTTT
>NZ_JBQXDJ010000097.1:0-10289 GCF_052601015.1 Chitinimonas violaceus
TTTGCGTGGTTGGAGAAGTGCCGTCGATTGTGGAAGAACTGTGAACGCAAGCTCGACACCAGCTTGCAATTCATTCAGTTTGCCTTTCTGACTCTTCTTCTGCGGAGACTTTGAACAGGTTCTTAGAAATGCCCTTGGAATACGCATTCAAGGCTTGTAAATTCTGCCTTCTCGGGTATTTTTGCCTTGTCTTGTCCCGTCTCTCGGGATTTTGAACTGATTACTTAGAGATAAGTCACGATGTCTTTTTCATATTGGCAGTTAAAGCTCGCCGACCGTGTGGGAACGCTCTATGTCCGGTTTGGTAACTGGCTCGCCAGACGCTTACGCCATCACTTCTACCTCTACCTGGCCGCAGCCATCAGCGTCTTTGCGGTGGTGGATGCACTACACCTGCATAAACTTTTTGATCTGCGCCAAACCAGTTTTGATACTTTGGTCAAACACCGCTTGGTGACGGCAAAGCCCGACCCGGGCATTGTTATTCTCGATATCGATGAGGCAAGTCTTGCTCAGCTTGCGCCTGACCTTGGCCGCTGGCCCTGGCCGCGTCAAGTGCTTGGGGATGTGTTGACGCAGATCAACCGCCAAGGAGCGCGTGCTTTGGTGTTCGATATCCTGTTCAGCGAGCCGGATGTATTTAATCCCGACAGCGATACAGCCTTTGATGCATTCCTGAAGGAGTGCGCCAATTGTTATCTGCCCTGGGTACGTCTGAATCCAGGGCAGGACAGCAGCAGCGAACTCAAGGCGAGTCAGATTCCTGGTGCGCAGCGACTGGCCCCTGGAGAAGCAACCATCGCCGGCATCCTGCCTTACTTTCCTGCAGGCTTGGCCAGTGGTCGGCTGGGCTTCAACTCTACGGTGCCAGATCCGGATGGCATCATCCGCAAATACGGGGTGTACGAGGATCATGGCGGGGTGCGTTTGCCTTCGTTGCCTACCCGTGTACTACGTGACAGCGGCAATCTTTCTGCGCAACTGCCACCCAGTGTGTTGATCAACTGGCGGGGCAAGCCATTCAGCTATCGTTACATCAGCTTCGCCGATGTGTATCGCGATAGTATGAGTGAGCACCCGAAAAGGCAGCGTGATGAGTTTCGTAATAAGATCGTTATCATCGGTTCCACCGCGCCAAGTCTCTTTGATATCAAAGCAAGCCCGGTGGCTGAGCAATTTCCGGGTGTCGAGATCGTGGCCACCGCCTTGGATAACCTCAAGCATGACGACTACTTGCGCGTACCCGCCCTACGTTGGCTGTACCTGTTGCTGGCGTTGGCATTGGTCTGGGCCACGGCTTGGAGTTTCTACCAGCATGCTGCACCCGAAAAACTAGCGCGCTGGTTTGGCTTGTCGCAGATATTTCTGTTGGCCTTGTCGTACGCGAGCATTAATCTGAGCAACTATTACATCAACCTGCTTGGGCCGGTCAGCTTCAGCATCGCTTACTTCACACTGGCGAAACTCTATGCTTTGGCTACACGGCGTGCATTGGAAGAGAGCGCCTGGACGCGCAGCCCGACCATTCAAGCTGGCCAGCAGGCTGAACTGGCCTGGTTGCAGATGTTGGATGAAACAGGCGAGCCCATGGCGGAGTCCTTGCTCGACAAACTCTGCGCCAGCTTTCCTGGTCAAATCCAGACTTGCGCGATGAGCTTGGCCGGCAGCCAGTATGGCGGTTGGCGTATGTTTGATGGCGGCCTGGTGTTCACCCACTTGCAGCCGGTCGACCTGCCCCCTGTGCTTGAAGAAGCCGAGCTTCGCCGCTTGGTGGCGCAATGGCTCGCACAGACAGGCTTACATCGCTACCGCTTGGTCAGTTGCTCCGCATTGCGAGCGGACTATGACCCCGCGATCAAACCACAGGTGATTTGGCAGACGCTGTTTGGCCAAGCACTATTGCAATCTTCTACTTCCAGCCAAGAGATCAACACATGAAACGCTATCTGATTATGGGCTTGTGCAGCTTAGCCCTACCTGTACTGGCGGCCGAGACCGCCACCTTGCTCAAGGATGACAGCTTACGCAGCAAACCTTTCCTTGATGCGCCATCCCAGGCGCCGCTTGCGCGTGGCAGCAGTGTAACGGTACTGAAAAAGCAGGGTGCATGGGCCAATGTGCAGTCCGGCAAACAGATGGGCTGGGTGCGAAGCCTGTCGCTGAAGAGCGGTAATGCCGCGTTGCCCAGCAACAATATAGCCAGTGTGAACACTGGGCGGTTGGGTAGTGGCAAGATCGTCAATACCACAGGCATTCGTGGCTTGAGCAGCGGCAAGGAAGAAGCTGGTGCACTGGCCGATGCCAAGTACGATGCAGCGGCGGTGTCGCGGGCAGAAGCGTTGAGTACCAGCGAGCAGGAGGCTGCAGCTTTTGCCAAGGCAGGCAAGCTGCAAGCCCGTCGGGTGGCATGGTTGGCGGAGGGAAAATGAAAATGCGCAAACTGTTTGCATTGCTGTGTGGTGCGGTGTTTTGTACTGCGCTTGTTCCAGTCTCCGCTGAAAGCCTGAAGGACATACTTAAGCAGGGCATTAATGAAGAATTGCAGAAGAAGCTGGGTGTAGATGGTGATACGGTATTGGTTGGGTCGGCATCCTGGGAGCAGGAGCGGGCAATTGGCCAGCAGGTGGCGGGCCGCCTACTTGGGCAGTATCCGTTGGTTGCGGATGCCAAGCTTCAGCAGTACGTCAATAAGGTAGGCCGTTGGGTTGCGCAACAGAGCGATCGGCCTGACCTGCCCTGGGTGTTTGGCGTGATCGACAGCCCGGCAGTCAATGCATTTGCGATGCCGGGTGGGTATGTCTTCGTCAGTAAGGGCTTGTACCAACAGCTTGCCAGCGAAGCGGAGCTAGCCGGCGTGCTGGGGCATGAAATCGCCCATGTGCAGCAAAAACACCAACTGAAATTGTTGCGTAAAGGCAGTTGGCTGCAGGCTGGCAGCGCAGTACTGGGTAAAGAGTTGAAGCAGGCGGACAAGGCGGATGCCGTGATCGGCAAGGGGGCGGAAATATTGGCGCGTAAGTTGGACCAGGGTGCCGAGTTCGAGTCCGACAGAATAGGTATTGTCCTGGCTGCGCGTGCTGGCTACGACCCTATGGGTTTGACGGCAGTACTGCAAAAGATCGATGCCTTGGCAGAACAGCAGCCGAACGCGGTGGAGTTGTTGTTCACCACTCATCCCAGTGCCAGCGCGCGTTTGGAGGCAATAGATACTGCCATGGGTGATAAATTCGAATCATTGAAAGGCAGCCAGACTTTGCCGAACCGTCTGGTACGTTTGAAATAGACAAGGGCGCTCATCGCTCATCCATACAAAAAGCCACTCAGTTGAGTGGCTTTTTCCTTTAATGCTGCATTGCTTGATGCGCAGTTAGAAACTCAACTCCAACCCCACGTGCGCACTGTCCTGCATTTCATAATCAGTACGGTTCTTATATCTGATTTTGGTATTACGATAACCGACATAGATCTCACCACGCTCCAGAGCCTGGTAACCCACGCGTACCCCGGCATCCACGTACCGCTTGGCGCCAGAAGTGGTAACGCCAGGTGCTGCCCACAAATGGCCCCCAATACGTACTTTGGGCAGGCTGGGCAGACCTACATTGAAGCGACCACCCAACGCCAGGGCTGCGGCATTGTCGTAATCATTGAAAATACCGACTGCCTGCGCACCCAATGCCAAGCTGTCGCGTCTACCTGAAATCTGTTCCACCAAAAGACCTACGGTAGCGACATCGCCATTATCGGTATGGTGCTGAAAACCAAAATCCATATTGGCCGACTTTCCCAACAGGCCCGATGAATAACGGCCGGAGAATACATCGTTACTCAACTGCAAATCGAGATTGTCAGCTTGAGCGATCGGGGAAAGAAGTAGGACAAGGCCTGCAAGCCAAGCATGGCGCATAGGAAGTACTCCAAAGAAATTGTTGTTTGTATCGCCTGGCGCGGGGATTACGACGATGCCAACTCAAACGGCAAGTGCACCGTTGCTATGTGTAGATGAGCGCGGAGTGCGCCAGGGTGTTGCAAGGGGCAGTCTGATTACGATCCATCGCAAACAGATTCTCAACGCTTGTTCTGCTAGATGCCTTGGACAGACGCTGAGAGTAATAAATGCCGGCAGGGAAGATACCAGATTCCCACCCAGCCTGGTTTACTGGCGTAATGGGAGTTCATGGTATCGTTCACTAAGCGCCGCTAACAAAACCCCTATGGCGTTGTTGTGTAAGCTTGCCGTACCCACGTACTGTCTGCGCTTACACGCCTAGCCAGAACCGCTTCGCTGGGTTTTGTTAGCGGCGCTTAAATGGGAGGATGCTTGAAAGATGATGAATCGCTCCCATGTTGAGAGTGAACGAAGCTCGCTGATATTGGGATAGGGGTAGGTCCTGCCACATGTACAACGATTTTATTACTGCATTGCAAGCCGGTATTTCGCTGGCGCCGGCAATTGTCAGCCGCAATGAGACGGGTTGGTATCTCTATAATCCAACCATGAGCCCGAGTGAACAAGATGAACCGCATGTGCTGATTGGGGAGAATGGGGTATTGATGCCGCTTAATCGTGGCGGCTCCGAGCTGCTCTGCACCTTGGTATTCACCGGTGGAAATGCTTGAACCCGCCTTACCCTCTATTGGGTAGTGGGCGGTAAGATTTGAGCAGCACACCTAACGAAACAAAGCCACCGATTTAGGTGGCTTTGTTTCGTTAGGACCTGTTCACGATAACGGTCTGTGAGCAGGCTTTTAGGTATCAATTGAACAGCTTAACGGCAAGCCAGAACAGGCCGCCCGCGAGACAAATTGAGATAGGCAAGGTAAGCACCCAGGCGATCAGGATGGTACGTACTGTGCCGCCTTGCAGGCCGATCCGATTGGCGACCATGGTGCCGGCCACGCCTGAAGAAAGCACATGCGTGGTCGAAACGGGCAGGCTGAATACATTGGCCATACCGATTGCGGCGACGGCGACGATCTGCGCACTCATACCCTGAGCGTAGGTCATGCCCTGGCGTCCGATCTTTTCACCAACGGTTTCCACCACGCGTTTCCATCCAATCATCGTGCCGATACCCAGGGCAAGCGCCACGGCAACGATAACCCAGATGGGCGCATATTCGGTCGTACTGGTCAGGTCTTTACGCAGTTTGGCCAAATCATCCTTGTCACGCTTGGCGAGGCCCGGCAACTTGCTGATCTTCTTGGCAGTATCGTCAAGGCAGAGGAGCGAGCGGCGGACTTGGGAACGGGTTTCCGGTGCCAGGTCACGATAATCCCGCACATTGTTGATGGCGGATAACAGATTGCCGATCGTAGCTTGGGTTTGCTCCAGTTCGCAGCGGAACTTGTTCGGCATGTCGGCACCATTTGTCTTGCCTGTACTTAGCTGCTGCAACAGGGCGGACTCATTGGCATGGTAGAACTGCTGCAGAAAGATGGCCGCATCGCGGGTGCGTTCGATCTGGTAGGTACTGCTGTTTACATCGAGCGCGAATTGTGTGGGGACGATGCCGATCAGCACCAGCATCATCAGGCCGATACCTTTCTGGCCATCGTTGGAGCCATGGACAAAGCTGACGCCCATGGCAGACAACACCAGCGTGAGCCGGCTCCAGAACGGCGGGTGCTTTTTGCCATCGACCAGCTTCCGGGTTTCCGGTGTCTTATGCATTTTCGACAACGGTAAGCGCTTGAGGAAGAAGATCAACAGCAAGGCGGCAGCCAAAAAACCTGCGGTAGGGGACACGACCAGTGAAAGCGCAATATCGATAGCCTTTTGCCAATTCACACCCTCAGCCAGTGGAATACCGGTAAGCAAGGCATTGGTGATGCCAACGCCCAGAATCGAACCAATCAGTGTGTGTGAGCTCGATGCAGGAATGCCCAGGTACCAGGTGCCAAGGTTCCACAGAATGGCGGCGGACAGCAAAGAAAACACCATGGCCAACCCATGGCCCGTGTTCACATTGATCAGCAATTCCACCGGTAGCAAATGAACTATGGCGTATGCCACGCCCACGCCACCCAGCAATACACCCAGAAAATTAAAGATACCCGACATCACCACTGCTTGTTTGGGCGGCATGGCCTTGGTGTAGATGACGGTAGCGACGGCGTTGGCGGTGTCATGAAAACCATTGATGAACTCGAAGGCCATGACGAAACCGAAAGCAAGAACAAGGCTGGCGGCGACCCAGAAATCGAGCCCGCTGAAAAAATCGAACATGAAGTTTCAATAGAGGGTTTGGTGAAGGCGCGGATTATCGCAGTAAGTGACGAGGCTTGCTTGATTGCGATCAAATGTAACGCCAGCCGGTGAGTTTCATCGTGCCAATCCGCGTTCTGGCATTCGATTTCTACATTGCGTCGTGACTGGCTTCAGGCAATGAATTGGCACGGGTACGCTGGTTTGAAATCAATCGAGCGTGGAGTAAACAAATGGACAGTCAGACCATCGCGAACTCAGGGCCACAAGCAAGTTCCCATCGCGTTACGCATGGCAGGTTTTGGTTGTTGTTAGGCTTGCTGATAGCAGTCGCCATGGTATGGGTTAATTTCCAGGCGCCCAGCGACGCTATCTCGTTCGAGATGAATGGCGAGCCTGTGGAAGGCATAGCGGCATTTTTCGCTGCTTTTGCAGGTTTGATTGTGGGCAGCGCGGTAGTAGGGCTTATTGCTGTGTTTCTGGTAGCGTTGGCTGCGGGAATCTCGCTGGTACTGGTTGTGGTGCTGTCTTTGGGGGTGTTGGGCCTGCTGTTGCTGCTATTCCCTCTCAGCCTGCCTCTGTTTCTGGTAGTTGGCATCGTATTCTGGCTGATATGCAAACGTATACCGGTACGAGGATGAGTGTGAGCGGGCTTTTTTAAAACTTTTTAGGAGCAGCACATAAGCCCCGATCATGGCTGCGCAGTAAGATCGGGAACAGGCTCTTATTGCATGACGATTGTAATGTCGATAGGTATGCTGGCGGTGGTTCAAATAGATTCAGGGCAAAGCCAATGAAGCATTACAAACTCGAAAAGAATCAGATTCGTCCTCTGGCCGAGGGCCATGGCTTGGCGATGGTGAGTGACATGGTGACTGTGGAAGGTTATTCCGTTGCCTACATGTACCGTGATGAGCCGGAAGATGCAGACGACAGCGGCTGGCGTTTCTTTGCCGGCAATGAGACCGATGCCTATATCGACAACGCCAAGAACTTCAGCCTGCTGGATGTGAATGTGATCGCCAACTACGACGAAACCATTATTCCTTTGCTCGACTCCCCTGTCGGGTCAGCTTTTGATAAGGGCGAAGAGGGTGAAGTTTTCTACGATGCGAGCGAATAAAGGAGGCGGTGGTTATTCAAAATAAAGACCCCGTTGGGGTCTTTATTTTTGGGAAGTCAGCGCTTAGAAACTTATTCACGATTTGTCACGAGCGACTGCCGGTAGATTTTGAGAAGGCCCTAACGCCCAACAATTGCGGCGGTGGCAATGAGTTCCTCCAGCAAAGCCAGCGATACGCGGCCGCTGATGGCGTAGGGGTCCAGCAATGCCTTCTCGGAATATTTCAGGAGGGTTGAAGGGTTCACCTTGCTCAAATTGACTTGGCCCATGGTCCAACCGGCAAAACGGCGCTCGCTGATTTCTTCAAAGAGAAGCAATTCCACATCCTGATGTCGTGGATCGCTGGCGATGGTGTTGTACAGCTTGGAGACCTCGCAACGCCCGCCTTCCAGCACCTGCATGAAAATATCGCCGCTGTAGCACAGGATGCCGGTAATGCCGTTGTCGGGATTATGGGTGCGTGATTGCGCCAGGATCTTATCCATTTGCTCCGAATGGAATGGTTTGACGGAACGGCTGGCATACAGCAGACGTACAAGCATGCTTATCTCCCGATATTTGACTACTGCTTGGTATTGTTGAGCAGCGACAGGAATTCACGGCGCAAGCTGGCGTCTTTAAGAAACGCACCGCGCATGACGCTGTTGATCATCTTCGAATTCATGTCCCGCACCCCGCGCCATTGCATGCAGAAGTGATCGGCCTCCATGACTATTGCCAAGCCGTCCGGACTGACCTTGTCCATCAGCAGGTCGGCGATCTGCGTGACGGCTTCTTCCTGAATCTGCGGGCGGCACATTGTCCATTCGGCAAGGCGTGCATACTTCGACAGCCCGATCAGGTTGGAATGCTGGTTGGGCATGATGCCTATCCATAACCTGCCGATGATGGGACAGAAGTGGTGCGAGCAGGCGCTACGTACTGTGATGGGGCCTACGATCATCAGTTCGTTCAGGTGTTCCACATTCGGGAATTCTGTGACTGGGGGCTGGGCCAAGTACCGGCCTTTGAATACCTCATTCACATACATTTTCGCCACCCGGCGGGCAGTATCCTGGGTGTTATGGTCGCTCTCGGTATCGATCACCAGGCTGTCCAGCACGGCCTTCATCTTGTCTTGCACTTCTTCCAGCAGCTGTTCCAGCTCGCCCGGTTCGATAAAGGCGGAGATATTGTCATTGGCGTGGAAGCGCTGTTCCGCCGCTCGAATACGGTTACGAATGCGGGCGGAGACGGGCACAATTTCGTCGTTGACCGCGGTGTAGCTTGGTGGGGCGTTCTTGCTCACGCTGTTTCTTCCTATGCTTTGGCGGATGCAGTCCGTGGGAATGGACGTAATAATTTAGTGAGTATTTATCGGTGTTGATCTGGAGGATAGATTTTGTCAGTCACCCAAGGCCGCTTGCAGATTGGCGACGGTAGCGCGCAATGCGGCCAATTCGGTTTCCAGCGCGGTTACCCGGCTTTCCAGGGCAATCTGGCTGGGTAGGGAAGTGACTGTGTTACTGACAGCTTCAAACTTTGGCTCGCCTGACAATAGGTGTGCCCAACGGTTTTCGCGTGCGCCAGGTTGACGTGAGAGCTCCACAACCAATGCACCGGTTGAGCGCTCGGCCAGCTCTTGCAGGAAGGCTTCAACCGTGGAGATGTCGGCGAATTTATGCAACCGGTCGCAATTGAGGCGTAATTCACCTGCTGTTTGCGGTCCTCGCAGCATCAGCACCGTCAATAGTGCAACAGCCTGGCTGGGTAAGCCGAGCACTCTGTCCATATTGTGGGCATAGCGCACCACGCGCCCACCACTGCTTTCCATCACCAGGGTATGGCTACGCAAGGTATCGATGGCGGCGGTCACATCGGCCTCGGTGGCTTCCAGTACAGGGTCACGGCTTGTTTTCTGATTGCAGCCCGCTACCAGCGCATTCAGGGAAAGCGGATAGGTATCCGGCACGGTGCGCTGTTTTTCGACCAGCACGCCAAGAACACGGGTTTCCAGCAACGAAAGAGGAGGCAGGTTAGACATACACGTAAATCCGGCAATGGAGTCAGGTGGCGATTATGCCCCGCTCGTGGGTTGAGGTGCGCATTCTGTCTTGTCCAAAATAGGCTTGGAATACCCAGGATGGGAAAATATTTTTTCCGCCCAACGGCCATGCAAAGCCCGGTGTGATCAGCCATCTTGAAGTTAAGAACCTGCTCACAGTCTTGCTGCGCTGCGGTGATCAGGGTTCATGTGCTGCTCGAAGACCTCGTGTATCCCAGTACATTCCGGTTGCTGCGCTGCATTTCGCTCTGCATATGTCTGCGCGTGACAGAACGATGAACAGGTTCCAGGAAGTGCACAGCTGACCAGCGTGCTCGGCTTTCTTGGTCCTGCGGGTTGTCCAAGACAGCTTCGATTGACATTCGTGTGCAAGGAGTCTGCCCCATGTCTACTCAGACAATCTCATCCCTGCCCGAAGAGTCGATTTCCTACTTGTTATACCTCTACTTCTGGCCTTTTTGGATGTTCAAAGACGTGAACCAGGGCAATCTGCTTGAGCAGGCTGCGGCTTATCGTTACAACCGGGAAAAGCGCGTCTATCTGCCCGCGTATATTGTCAAATGGATGATTATCTTCTGCGTGCTGATAGGGTTGATTTTCAGCATGGAATCACTGGCGACAGCCGGCATTATGCTGAAAGAGGCATCGAGCCTTTTGGCGGGTGTTACAGGGATCTGTGCCAGCGGCGCATTTGTGGTGATGGTGCAGATTACGGTTTGTTATCTGTTCTTATGCAATTGGCGCTATTGAAGTAACTCGTTGTACTCCTAACGGCTACCCGCATTATTTCTTAGAACCTGTTCAAAGTCTCCGCAGAAGAAGAGTCAGAAAGGCAAACTGAATGAATTGCAAGCTGGTGTCGAGCTTGCGTTCACAGTTCTTCCACAATCGACGGCACTTCTCCAACCACGCAA
>NZ_JBQXDJ010000098.1:0-9927 GCF_052601015.1 Chitinimonas violaceus
ACGGGCACTTTCCAGCAGTGGGCGAATGGTTTCAAATTGTTCGCGACTGACGTCGCTGGGGTAAGCGGTTCTCATTGGGCAAGCATCGCCGGTTTGGGGCTAGATGAAAAGACTTTGAACAGGTTCTCAGAAGGGTCATTGAGACCACCTGGTTGATATCTGGCGGATAAACTCCGCCAATACCGGCGTAGGCGTCTGCTCTACCCGGTGATATTCCGCACCGTCGCTGGTACGGCGTAGCAGCTTGTAATTCACCAACTCACGCCGTAACAGCACATGATCACCAAAGGTTTCGCATTCGCGAATGAACGCGTTCACTTCCGTCTCGTTCATTTTGCGACGTGCTGGAATCCGCGCCCAAATCGGCCACAAACAGGGTTGCTGTTCCGAGAATTTGCTCGGCCAACGTATAAGCCGTCCTTCTTCATCGAAGTGACGCAACAGCCGTTTGCTATCGACCAAAGGCTTGGCTACCTGCGCAGCTGCCCGCAAAGCCGATGCATCAGGTACCAAATCAGGCAGCGTCGGCGCAAGGCTTGCGTCAGCATCGGTCTGGCTGCGTAAGTGCTGGAAATTCTGAAAGCCCACCGAACGCGCCAACATATTCAGCAACTGCAAATGGCTGGGAGGCTGGTTCGTTTCGGCTAGCTGCTGGCTGATTTGCTTACCTAGGGATTTGGCAAGCAACGAGATATCGGGGGCATTAAACGGAAACACAGAACGGCCCATGGTCGAATCCTTGTCTTCGTGCCTGCCGCGCAATCGGGCATGCCATGGTCGCCGTTCTGGCTTGGCACTCGGGTTTCGAGCCAAGCGGTGCAGATTAAGAACTCCGCACCAGATGAGATTTGCCTAGCAGGTTTAGCGTGGTTCGAATGAACCGGCGACGCCTGGGTGAACTGCCGACCAGATTGAAGTGTAAATCAGCAGTAAAGCCTGCCGCAAGCAAGGCGGCTATGCCTTACAATTCCGCCTCTTTTCGCACTGCTACAACAAGGATTCGCAGTCATGCCCGTCAACCTCGTCGCACCCGACCCTGCCTCACTTTACCCTGTACCTGGCATCACCCTTGGTATCGGGTCTGCCGGTATCAAGAAAGCAGGCCGTAAGGATGTGTTGGTAATGCGACTGGCCGACGAGGCACACGTAGCTGGTGTATTCACCAAGAACCGCTTCTGCGCAGCGCCTGTACAGATCTGCCGCGAACATTTGGCTGCAACTACCCCTCGTGCGCTTGTGGTGAACACCGGCAATGCCAACGCCGGTACAGGTCTTGAAGGACGCGAGCGTGCGCTCAAGGTATGTGCTGCACTTGCCGATGCACTGGGGACCCAGCCAGAAAATATCCTGCCGTTTTCAACGGGTGTGATCCTGGAACCGCTGCCGTACGAAAAAATCCTGTCCGCAATTCCAGCCGCGATAGAAAATCTGGCGCCCGCCAACTGGGCGCAGGCAGCAGAAGCCATCATGACCACCGATGTGGTTGCCAAAGCCAGCAGTATGCAGGTCGCGGTGGCGGGTCATACCATCACCATCACCGGTATCGCCAAAGGTGCGGGGATGATCCACCCCAATATGGCAACCATGCTCGGTTACGTGGCTTGCGATGCAAAAGTAGCGCAACCGTTGTTGCAGCAGCTGGTCCAACACGCTGCCGATCGCTCGTTCAACTGCATCACCATTGATGGCGATACTTCGACGAACGACAGCTTCATGTTGATCGCAACGGGTCAGACCGGGGTTGAAATTTCTGACGCAGACAGCGCCGACTACTTGGTATTACGTGACGCCATCACCCGTCTGTCGCAAACCCTGGCGCAGGCCATAGTGCGCGATGGTGAAGGCGCAACCAAGTTCATGACCGTTCAGGTTGAAGGCGGCCGGGATGAAACCGAATGCAAAGCAGTCGGTTACGCTATTGGCCGCTCGCCGCTCGTCAAAACCGCTTTCTTCGCCTCCGACCCCAATCTTGGCCGCATCCTTGCTGCCATTGGCTATGCCGGGATAGACGACCTGGACGTGGACAAGCTCGACCTTTACCTCGACGATGTACTGGTTGCCACCCATGGCAGCCGCAACCCGGCCTACCGCGAAGAAGACGGGCAGCGTGTAATGAACAAAGCCGAGATATTGATCCGTGTTTTACTAAACCGTGGGCAGGTAACCTCAACGGTATGGACGTGTGACTTCAGTTACGACTATGTGAAGATCAATGCCGACTACAGATCATAAATCTATGAAAGAACGCGGTATCGCCCCCTTCATCGTCCTTGGCTTGGGCGGCATGCTTTGCCTGGCCGGTTTGCTGCTGTACGGTACTGAAGCCATCGCAGCCGACATCTGCCTCGATCGCGGCGGCGTGTTTGATTACCTGCGCGGTATCTGCCGCGAAAATGTCACCAGCCTGCCAGTACCACCGCTTAGCCAGCGCAACCCTGGTGTGCTGTTGTGCTGGGCCGCCGGCACATTGTTGGTTGCGGCCAGTACCGCAATGCTGACGCTAGGTAGAAAGGAAAAGCGTAATGCTGAATCTTGAGGGGCTGCTTACCCGGTTCGAACATCTGCTGCCGCCGCCACATGCCGAACTCAATTGGTCAGCCCCTGCATTTCGTTGGCGTAAGAAGATCGCCTTGGGGACCAGCGTCGGTTGGCTGGAAGCTATCCACCATCCACACAAAATCCTGCTGGCCGATCTACAGAACGTGGAACCGCAAAAAGCCGAGATCACCCGTAACACACGGCAATTTGTGCAAGGCAAGCTTGCCAATAATGTGTTGTTGACCGGCGCACGCGGTACCGGCAAATCGTCGCTGGTAAAGGCTGTATTGCAGGAATATGCTGGCCAGGGCTTACGTTTGGTGGAAGTCGACAAGGATGACCTGTGCGATCTTGCCGATATCGTCGCCCTGCTTGCACCCCGGCCAGAACGCTTTATCGTGTTCTGCGACGACCTTAGTTTCGAGGAGGGTGAAGGCGGCTATAAAGCGCTCAAGTCTGTACTGGACGGCAGCGTGGCTGGAACCAGCAGCAATATCCTTATCTACGCTACCTCGAACCGCCGCCACCTCTTACCCGAGTATTTCGACGAGAACCTGAAAACCCGCCATGTCGATGGTGAAATCCACCCTGCCGATGCTGTAGAGGAAAAAATCAGCCTGTCGGAGCGTTTTGGCCTATGGCTAAGCTTTTACCCATTCAGCCAGGATGAATACCTGGCTGCAGCCCGCCATTGGTTGACTGAGTTTGGCATTAAGCAATGGGATGAAAACACAGAAAGAGCTGCACTGAACTGGGCTCTGGGTCGAGGGTCCCGTTCCGGCCGGGTGGCATGGCAGTTCGCACGGGATTGGGCTGGGCGGCAAGCGTAATAAAGCTTGCCCACCCATTCGATAATTCAGATACCTGCCTCAGCAATCAACTTGGCAAGGGTCCCATCCTTTTCCATTAATTGCAGACCGCGATTAAAGGCTTCCAGTTTCTTTTCTTTGTCGGGGGCGCTTTTTGACAAGACGACATATAGCTGAGGGGCCTCAATAGCTGGTCCCATCCAAACAAGCTTTCCCATCAGGTAGCCAATCTTGAGGTCTATCAGATACTGAGCCACGCCCTTGTCTATCAGCACCAGGTCAAGCCGCTTAGCGCCAAGTTTTCTGAGGTTGGTCTCGTCATCTACGGCATCTACCGTGTTCAACTTTGCTTCATCAAATGCTGGTGGATTGGCGTAACCTCGTACCGTTCCAATAGTGTACGGTTTTAGATCTGACAGGTTTTTGTATCTAATTGGACTATCCACTCGCTTAAAAAAACCAATCTGATTCGGTGCAATTGGGTTTGAGTAAATAAACCATTGCTCTCGCTCAACTGAATGCCAAATTGCAACGATGCCATCGACACGACCTTCAGTGCCTTCTCGAAGTGCACGGGCCCAGGGCAATATGGTTACATTGATATTGTAGCCACCCCGCTTGAAGGCTTCAGTCGCAATAGCGGTAATGATCCCGCCATTTGGCAGATTAGCCGTCGTATAGGGTGGGTATTCGGTTGTCACAAACTGCAGCAACTCCTCAGCTTGTGCATTTTGAGAAAATGCCACGTTACCCAGCATGGCTCCTATGAAGATTAAGTTGCAGAACAGGCGCTTAAACATGAGAGGCTCCCTATACAAGTAGGGGGTACGTGTTGTCTAGTTATAAACCACGGTTGCATGCACTTTCAGCAACATCTTTGCACTCGGAAACCGTATTTCGACTATGCCTACAAGCCAACTGTCTGGTATCAACCTGTATGTGTTAAATCTCGATCATCTATAAGAGAATACCAAGGCCGCCGATCCGACTATTAACGGCGTTGTTTGGGTTCACTGACACCGATACTGACTCATTCGGCACGGTTTACTGCAAATACTTCCCCATGATCTTTTTCAACGTGCCATTAGCTGTAATTGCTGCCAGCCCGGCGTTGAATATCTCTGTTGTCTGGTCCACATCTGCCACTTTGCGTGAAAAGGCAACATACAATGGCATGACCTCAATGGCGGGCTCGATCCAGACCAACTTCTCAGTCTGTTCAGGCATCTTTTCTGCAATCAAATACTGGGCCATACCCTTGTCGATCAACACCAGATCAAGACGACCACGCACCAGCAATTGCAGATTCGCTTCATCATCCCACGCGGCTTCCGTACGAAGCTTTGCCGCTTTGAAAGATTCTGGATTTGCATATCCATGAACTATCCCAACCAATGGGCGTTGCACAGTCAGAGAAGCCAGTGACCCAGCCAGCTCAACACGATCATGCCGTCTAAAGAATCCAATCCGATTTGCAGTCACCGGCATTGAATACTTCAACCATTCGGTGCGTGCCGCGGTGTACCAGATGCCCGATATCCCATCTACCCGACCCAACCTGACTTCTTCCAAAGCCCGAGCCCAAGGAAGAAAGGTAAACTTCACACTGATCCCCTGTTGAGCAAAGGCGGCAGAAATAATCTGGTTTACCAGCCCATTACCTGGCAGGCTTTGTCCCATATAGGGCGGATACTCGGTCGTCGTCAGCGTTACCAAAGACTTTGCTGCTACCGGTTTAAGTTGAACAGCAAATACACAAAGCGCCAATATGCAGTTGCGCAATGCTCTCATCCCCGGCTCTCCAGTGAGAACAACAGCAAAGTACTGGGCCATTTGAATACACTGGCCATTCAGACAAAAAATCAACTCAAGATTAGTACAAAAATCAATGAACTATCTGTCTCTCCCTCGCCAAATCATCTTGAACTACATTGTGTGGCTCGCATGAACACCACCAAGATCACCCACGTTGCAGCTGGTATTCTTATCAAGCCGGACGGCCAGTTTCTGCTCGGTTCCCGCCCCGAGGGCAAGCCTTACGCAGGCTGGTGGGAATTCCCCGGCGGCAAGCTGGAAGCAGGTGAGACTGCGCTGGAAGCACTCAAGCGCGAGTTGAATGAAGAAATGGGCATTACTGTCCAAGCTGCACACCCTTGGCTGGTACAGAAATTCAGCTATCCCCACGCGACCGTACGTCTCAATTTCTTCAAGGTCACAGACTGGCTTGGCGAACCACAACCGCATGAAGGGCAGGCGTTTGCCTGGCAGATACCCGGGGCGCTTACTGTCGACCCTGTGCTGCCGGCAAATACACCGATTCTGCGTGGCTTGCAGCTACCCGCATTGCTGGCATTCTCCAACGTCGCGGAATTAGGTGCGGATGCCTGGCTGACCAAGCTGCAAACCCGGTTGCAAGCCGGCCTGAAATGGTTGGTGCTACGCGAACCGCAACTCGACACCCTGGCCTATGCTGAACTCGCGCAGCAGGTGTTGGACCAGACTGCCGCCTACAACTGCAAGGTACTGCTGCATGGTGCAGTAAATCTGGCACGCGAATTGGGCGCGGCAGGCGTACATTTGCCATCGCGCCAGCTATTGCAGGCCACTGAACGACCAGATGGATGGTGCGGCGCTTCGGTACATAACGTAACCGAGCTAGCCAAAGCTGCCGAGTTGGGGCTCGATTATGCCGTGCTGGGCACCATCAAACCAAGCCAGAGCCATCCGGATGGCCAGCCTATTGGTTGGAATGGTTTCAGTGAACTGGTCGGCCAGGGCTGGCCCTTCCCTGTCTACGGTATTGGCGGCCTTGCCGAAGCCGATATCGTCCACGCCCAGGCTGCCGGCGCCCAAGGCGTGGCTGCTCTACGTGCGCCCTGGCAGTGAAGCCCGCCTGGAAATTCGGTATCGCAATCTGCGGACTGGTAAGCTTGTTGGCGCTGGGTTATGTCTTACGCCCCGTCGAACCCGTGCCGACGATGCAATATGTCTGTAACGACCTGACCAAACCCTGCGCTATCCAGATTAATGGCCAGCCATTCGTGCTGCATGCCGAAAGAACACCCTCTGCGCTCAAACCTTTTCGCCTGGTATTACGCGGCCCTGGCAACCCAGATGTAAATGTACGCTTTGGCATGCGGGGCATGGAGATGGGGCCTATCGCCTTTCCTTTGCACAAACTGGCCGATAACAGTATGTCAGCCGATATTGTCCTGCCCTATTGTGTACAGCGCAGGCATGACTGGTGGTTACAACTTGAGGCAGGTGATGAGCACGTCGAGATAGCGTTTTCTGCAGCTACGTAATGGGGCGAACTTAATAAAGATATGTCCTTTTGAACTGAATCAATACGGACTGGTCACCTGGGAGTGCCGCCTATTTGCTTTATAATCCGGCGCTTCCGCAACACCATGGTCATGCCGTCCGATGAAAACCACCCTGTTTGCCCTTGCCGCCGCCTTTTCACTCAATGCGGCCGCGACGCTGTCGATTCCACCCGCTCCCGACCTGACAGCCAGCGCCTATTTCCTGCTTGACGTCAACAGTGGCGTCCCCCTGGCGGTGAAGAACCCCGATGCGCGCATCGAACCCGCTTCGCTGACCAAATTGATGACCGCCTACCTGACTTTCAAGGCGATCCAGGAGGGCCGGCTCAAGCCGGAGCAGCAATTCACCGTATCGGAGAAAGGTTGGAAAACCGAGGGTTCCCGCATGTTCCTCGACCCCAAGAAACCCGTTTCGGTCAACGACATGATCAAAGGCATGATCGTGCAAAGCGGCAACGACGCCTGTGTGACGCTGGCCGAAGCCATTGCTGGTAGCGAAGATACCTTCGCCGGCATCATGAACCAGCAGGCGGCCAAACTGAACATGAAGAACACCCACTTCATGAATGCCACGGGTTTACCGCACGCGCAGCACTACACCACAGCGCGTGACCTGGCCATCCTGGCCACTGCCATCATTCGCGACTACCCACAGTACTATTCCATCTACTCGATGAAGGAATTCCGGTACAACAACATTACCCAGCCAAACCGCAACCAGTTGCTTTACCGGGACCCACAGGTCGATGGCATGAAGACCGGCCACACCAACAGTGCCGGTTACTGCCTCGTGGCAAGCAAAAAGGCTGATGACCGCCGCGTACTCAGCGTGTTGCTTGGCACCAATTCAGACAAAGTGCGTACCGACGAAAGCGCCCAGTTGCTTGGCTATGGCATACAGTTCTTCGATAGTCCGCGCCTTTACGCAGCACGCACACCGGTTACCAAAGCCCGGGTATTCAAAGGCGAAGCCGACAGCGTGGCCGTGGGGTTTGATCGCGACCAATACCTGACCGTGGGCAAAGGTTCAGCCAGCAAAGTGCAACAAAGCATTACCTTGCAGCCCAAGCTGATTGCACCGATCAAAGCGGGTCAGATCATCGGTACCATCAAGCTCAGCCTGGATGGCAAGCCGCTGGGTGAATTACCGCTGAAAGCGCTGGCGGCAGTACCCGAAGCAGGGTTCTTCGGGCGCATGGTGGATAGCGCAAAGCTTTGGTTCAACTGATACGCTGCCGCTCCTACTTGAAGCCTGTTTACTATCTGCCGAGCCAAAAGCGGCACGGGACCTAAGCTTCACATCAAGGTCGCACAATTAAAAACCTGCTCAAGGATTGTAAACAGGCCCCCTAAACCACGAGGCACCAATGCTTTACTTGAACGGCCAGTTCGTCCGCATTGAAGACGCCAAGATATCCGCCCTGGACAGAGGGTGTCTATTTGGCGATGGTGTTTACGAAGTCATCCCTGTCTATTCACGCCAGCCATTTCGGCTTGCCGAGCATATTCGCCGCCTGGAAGCGAGCTTGGCTGCGATAGGTCTGTCCAATCCGCATCACGCGGAGGAATGGATGGCACTCATCGCCCAGGTGATCAGCCTGCAGGACTACGAAGATCAGTCGATCTACCTGCATGTTACTCGTGGGGCTACGGGCGAACGCGACTTCCCGTTCCCAGCGAATACAACGCCGACTGTGCTGATCAACCCCACGCCGCTGGTCGTACCCAGCGCAGAGGTCAAAGCTACAGGTGTACGGGCAATCAGCCATGCCGACTTTCGCTGGCTACGCTGTGATATCAAGTCGCTGAACCTCTTACCCGCCGTGTTGTTACGCCAGGCTGCCAAGCAAGCGGGTTGCGCCGAGTGTGTGATGTTCCGCAACGGCATGCTCACTGAGGGCGCTGCCAGTAATATCTTCGTAGTGAAGAATGGCATCATCGCCACTCCCCCCAAGGACCATCTGATCCTGCCCGGCATCACTTACGATGTGGTGATCGAGCTCGCGCAGCAGCACCAGTTGCCGCTGGAAGCACGCCGTATCAGCGAAGCAGAAGTACGCAGTGCCGATGAGTTGTGGATGACAAGCTCCACCAAGGAAGTGCTAGGGATTATCGAACTTGATGGCAAACCGGTCGGCAACGGCTGTGTCGGTCCGCTGGCGCGACAGATGGATAGCTACTACTACGAATTCAAACAGTCCATTATGCGTAAGCCCACATCATGCTGATCCGACTCGCTACTGACGCCGACGCCACCCGCTGGCACACACTGCGGCTGGAAGCCCTGCAGACCAACCCGGAAGCCTTCGGCAGCAGCTATGAAGAAGAACGCGACATGTCGCCAGCCACGCTGGCCGCGCGGTTCAATGATCCACTCAACTGCATCTGGGTGGCAGAAGAAACCGACCAATTGTTGGGCACTGCCACGGCCCGACGTGAGGCATTTGTAAAATCGGCCCATCGCACCAACCTTTATGCCATGTATGTCACCCCCAAGGCGCGTCATCGCGGGTTGGGGCGGCAGCTGGCCCAGGCTGCTATTACCAGCGCCCGGAACAATCTTGGCGCGGACTGGCTTCAGCTCTCGGTCAATTGCGATAACCTCGCCGCCTGCCAGCTCTACATACAGCTGGGATTTGTGAACATGGGCTTTCGGCCAGACAGCTTGCGCATAGACAACCAATCATTTGACGAATACCACATGGCGCTCGATTTACGAGCGACGCCGGAGGCTCAAGCATGAGCGAAAAAGAATCCATTATCGAATTTCCATCCCGTTTCCCCATCAAGGTTATGGGCCCACGCCACGATGATTTCTCGCAGACAATTTTTGAACTGGTCCGTGTGCACGCACCAGACCTGACCGCCGAAGACATCGAGCTGCGCGCCAGTTCGGGCGGAAATTACATCTCGCTGACCGTCACGGTAACCGCCATCTCGCAAGCACAACTCGATGCCATCTACCGTGCGGTGACCGGACATCCGATGGTGAAATACGTACTGTGAAACGCGCCCTGTTCATATGCACGCAGAACCGTCTACGCAGCCCGACTGCTGAGCAGGTTTTTGCCAGTTGGCCAAATGTCGAGACCGATTCTGCAGGCTTGGGAAATGACGCAAACGTTTTAGAAGCTGTCTTGAAAACCAAATTGCGAGAAAATCAAGCCCTCAGCATTACTTGTGACTACCCTTGGCTTATCCAACCGATCTGACCGAGCAACACTGAAACCGCATTGCTCACCATTTTCACCCCA
>NZ_JBQXDJ010000099.1:0-9549 GCF_052601015.1 Chitinimonas violaceus
GCCAGGCGCCTTATAGTGAAGCCCCGGTCTCAACAGAGATCGGGGCTTTTGCTTTGCTGCTTTGCGGGTTTCGAATTGGGGGACAGTAGGAATGGAAAGAGAAACGGCCGCCACGGCGGCCGTTTCTTCAGAGGGTTGAAGCGTTTTATTTCTTCAGACATTCACTCATGAATTGTTTACGTTCAGGCCCTTTTAATTCCTTAGTTCCGGCCTCAGCGTTACATTCTTTCATTTTATTTTGTTGAATTTTCTGTTTGCTTTTTAAGCATTCACGCATGAAGGATTTACGTTCATCGCCCTTTTTATCTGCTGCCGCTTTATTACATTCAGCCATTTTATTTTGTTGTGTCGTCAGCTCTTTTGTCCCCTCAGTGGCATAGCTGATGCCAAAGGTGAGAAGCAGAACAGTGATCAAGGTAAGACGTAACATAGAAAACTCCAGATTAGAGAATATGCCATGCGAGTTTAGGGGAGGGCGGCTAGCACCGCAAATCCGTCGTTGATCGACTGTGTTAAAATTCGCGTCTTTCAGTGATTTTGTTCTGCAAGAGGGTAACACCATGGCTGGCCATTCGAAGTGGGCAAATATTCAGCATCGTAAAGGGCGTCAAGATGCAAAGCGTGGTCAGCTGTTTACTCGGCTGATCAAGGAAATTACGGTTGCTGCCAAGTTGGGTGATCCAGACCCTGCGACTAATCCGCGGTTACGCCTGGCTGTTGATAAAGCCTTGGGTGCCAATATGCCAAAGGACAACATTCAACGGGCAATTGATCGGGGTGCTGGTAATCTGGAAGGGGTCGACTACATCGAAACCCGATATGAGGGCTATGGAATCGGTGGCGCTGCGGTCATGGTGGACTGCTTGACAGACAATAAGACTCGTACCGTGGCTGATGTAAGACACGCCTTTAGTAAATATGGCGGCAATATGGGCACAGATGGTTGTGTGTCTTTTCAATTCAAACATTGTGGTTATTTGATCTTTGCACCAGGTACTAATGAAGATGCGTTGATGGAGGCGGCCTTGGAAGCGGGGGCCGATGATGTTGTAACCAACGATGATGGTTCAATTGAAGTAATTACACCGCCATATGACTTCGTCACCATCAAGGAAACTTTGGAAAAAGCAGGTTTTAAGGCTGAAATGGGGGAGGCGACGATGAAACCCCAGGCGGAAACAGAATTAACCGGCGAAGATGTAGTCAAAATGCAGAAGTTGTTGGATGCACTGGAAAGTTTGGATGATGTCCAAGAGGTGTATACGACAGCAGTTATGCATGAGTAACTTTTGAAAAAGCTATTCACGATTAAATAGCTTTTAAATGGATAAATAAAACAGGCCCATGTAAAGTGGGCCTGTTTTATTTATGCGGAGATTATTTGGAATCTTTGAGGGATTTCACGCGTAACTCATTGATCTTAGATGCGCTTTATCGATATTTACGTACTAAGCCAACCATTACACCAAAAATCTCCAATTCTGCTTTAGGGCGAATTACCGGATAAGCAGGGTTTGCAGGTAATAATACAAAGCGTCCTTGCTCACGCCCCAAAGTTTTAAGAGTGAATTCATTGTCGACAATAGCAACGACAATATCCCCATTATTGGCACTGTTACGTCGCTCTATTACTGCCAAGTCGCCCGCATGGATACCCGCATCGATCATCGAATCACCTTTTACTGGGATCAGTAATGTATTGGATGGCTGCTCGATAAGATATTGGTCAATTGCGAAGGCATCACTCCCAATATCCCGTGCTGCGATAGGCATACCGGCCGGTACTGGTTGGGAAGATAGAGTACGTTCGAAGAATCGATCAGTTGGTACCCAGTCACCGTCTTGGTTGCGGGTAATAAAGCCTTGTAACTGAAGGCGTGTCAGTAATTTGGATACAGCCGACTTACTGGCAAAGCCTAGTAAATGCATTAAACGGGCGTAAGAAGGCAGGCAGCGGTTATCTGCGTAGTAATCCTGAATACGACCTAGATAGTCGAAGTCTTTTTCGAATTCGTTCATGAAGGCTTTGTCCAACGAAGCGATGAAGGAAGTGCTTACTTTAGTGAACGTACGTTCACCTTGCAAGTTTTATGGCGGTTTTACCACGATGCAAGAAGGACCTGAGTACCGCGTATTTCATGTGCTATACCGGGATTGTGCATACCCCTAGAACGACAAACCAGGCACGACTTTCTAGCGCGAACCTTTTGACGCGCTTTACTCCAAATCGTATGACGTCTGTTCGCCATACTTAGAAGAGAGGGATCGCCATGGATATTTTCGCTAATTTCAGTGCCCGTTACGATCGTACCCGAGAGGAGGAAATGAGCCTTCGGGAGTATCTGGATCTGTGTAAGCGCGATCCCGGCGCTTACGCCACGGCACCTGAACGCATGCTGCTGGCGATTGGCGATCCTGACATGGTTGATACTCGTAATGACTCACGGCTGAGCCGGATATTTGCCAATAAGGTGATTCGGGTGTATCCGGCTTTTCGTGAATTCTATGGAATGGAAGAAGTAATTGAGCAAGTGGTCTCGTACTTCCGCCATGCGGCCCAAGGCCTGGAAGAGCGTAAACAAATTCTTTATCTGCTTGGGCCTGTAGGCGGTGGTAAATCGTCCATTGCGGAAAAGCTTAAAGAGCTGATGGAGCGGGTGCCCTTTTACTGTGTTAAGGGCAGTCCGGTAAATGAATCGCCTTTAGGACTGTTCAATGGTATGGAAGACGGGCCGATCTTGGAAGAGCAGTTCGGTATCCCACGCCGTTATTTGAAGTGCATTCCCAGTCCCTGGGCGGTGAAACGTCTACAGGAATTCAACGGGGATATTGATCAGTTCCGGGTGGTGAAACGATACCCTTCGGTACTGAAGCAAATTGCCGTGGCCAAGACAGAGCCCGGTGATGAAAACAACCAGGACATCAGCTCGCTTACCGGTAAGGTGGATATCCGTAAGCTTGAGAAGTATGCGCAGGATGATCCGGATGCATACAGCTACTCAGGTGGTTTGTGCTTGGCCAACCAGGGTCTGCTTGAGTTTGTCGAAATGTTCAAGGCACCTATCAAGGTGCTGCATCCACTGCTGACGGCGACGCAAGAAGGTAACTTCAAGGGGACGGAAGGGTTTGGCGCTATTCCTTTCGACGGCATCGTACTTGCTCACTCGAATGAATCAGAATGGAAGCAATTCAAGAACAACAAGAATAACGAAGCTTTCCTCGACCGTATTTACATCGTGAAAGTACCGTACTGCTTACGTGTCAGCGAAGAGGTGAAGATTTATGAAAAGCTGGTGCGCAACTCATCGTTGAATAACTCGCCTTGTGCGCCAGGTACTTTGAAGATGATGTCTCAGTTTTCCATTCTTTCCCGATTGAAAGACCCGGAGAACTCAAGTGTCTATTCCAAGATGCTCGTCTACGATGGCGACAACTTGAAGGATACTGATCCTAAAGCCAAGTCGATTCAAGAGTACCGTGATTTTGCAGGTGTTGATGAGGGGATGGACGGGCTTTCGACCCGCTGGGCTTTCAAGATATTGTCCAAGGTGTTCAACTTCGACCATACCGAAGTGGCTGCTAATCCGGTGCACCTGTTGTACGTATTGGAACAGCAAGTGGAGCGTGAACAGTTCGCGCCAGAGACTGAACAGAAGTATCTTGCCTATATCAAGGAGTACCTTGCAGGCCGGTATGTCGAGTTTATCGGCAAGGAAATTCAGACCGCTTACCTGGAGAGTTACTCCGAATACGGCCAAAATATTTTTGATCGTTATGTGACGTTTGCCGATTTCTGGATTCAGGATCAGGAGTATCGTGACCCAGACACAGGCGAAAGTTTCGATCGCAATGCGTTGAATAATGAGCTGGAAAAGATCGAGAAACCGGCTGGTATAAGCAACCCTAAGGATTTCCGTAACGAGATTGTGAATTTTGTTCTGAGGGCCCGCGCCAACAATGCAGGTAAGAACCCGACCTGGACAAGTTACGAGAAGCTGCGTGCCGTGATTGAGAAGAAGATGTTCTCTAATACGGAAGAGTTGCTGCCGGTGATTTCCTTCAATGCCAAAGGCAGTAACGAAGATGCTAAGAAACACGAGGACTTCGTGAACCGTATGGTGCAAAAAGGCTATACGGCCAAGCAGGTAAGACTGCTATGTGACTGGTACCTACGGGTACGTAAGTCTTCATAACGTGAACAGTGAGGCTCGCGGAGGGTGAGGTAAGCGCTTCTCACCCTTGTTAAACGCGCAGTTGCGGTTCACTTCTCACGGGAGCCACAATGGTTCATCTCATTGACCGCCGGCTCAACGGCAAGAATAAATCCGCTATCAATCGCGAGCGGTTCTTGCGTCGTTTCAAAGGCCAGATCAAGGAAGCGGTGACCCGTGCAGTCAAGGGTCGTTCCATTACCGATATCGAAAGTGGCGAGAAGGTCTCGATCCCGGTCAAGGATGTTTCCGAGCCGGTGTTTGGTCATGCCCGTGGCGGTGTCTGGGAAACAGTGCACCCAGGTAACAAGGAATACCAGAAGGGCGACTTCATTGATCGGCCCGAAGAGAACGGTGGCAAGGGTGGTTCGGGTAAAGCTTCGCAGGATGGCGAGGGAGAGGACGACTTTGTTTTCGAGCTGAGCCGCGAGGAATTTCTCAACTTCTTCTTCGAAGACCTGGAGCTGCCCAATCTGGTGAAGACTCAGCTGACCGCTACGGAGGCATTCAAACAAATTCGTGCAGGTTACAGTACCGACGGCACCCCTTCGAATATCGATGTCGTACGCTCACTCAAGGGAGCATTGGGGCGGCGTATTGCGCTTACCGCGGGGCCCATGGCGCGCTTGAATGAAGCACGTGAAGAGCTCGATGAGTTGTTGGAAAGAAGTGATGAGAACGACCCGAAGGTACTGGCGTTGCGCGAGGAGATTCGCCTGCTGAAGATGCGCATCATCGGTATCCCTTTCATTGATCCCTTCGACTTGCGTTACAGCAACCGGGTGCGTGTACCGCGGCCGCATACACAGGCAGTGATGTTCTGCGTCATGGACGTTTCCGGTTCGATGGACGAACAAAAGAAAGATACCGCCAAGCGTTTCTTTATCCTTTTGTATCTTTTCCTTACCCGCGCTTATGAAAAGATTGAAGTCGTGTTCGTACGGCACCATACCCAGGCAGCCGAGGTAAATGAACATGACTTCTTTCATGCCAGAGATACCGGCGGTACGGTGGTCAGTTCTGCATTGAAGCTGGTGCACCAGATTATTTCCGATCGCTTTCCTTCCAATGACTGGAATATCTATATCGCCCAGGCATCCGATGGTGATAACTGGGATAGTGATTCAGTCGTCTGCAAAGATATCTTGTTGGCCGATGTACTTCCGTTGGTGCAGTACTACGCCTATATCGAGATCACAGAGGGCGAACCGCAGAACTTATGGGCGGAATATGAACAGGTGCGTGATGCCTGTAGTCAGTTCGCTATGCGCAAGATCCAATCACCGGCAGATATCTACCCGGTATTCCGTGACCTCTTCAAGAAAGTGTCGAGCCACGCATGAATGAGATTGCCTCTTCACAAACAGGGATCAAAAAGCGCAGCCGTAAGAAAACCGAACCTAGCAAAGGCCCGTTGTCGACCGGGTCTGAATGGACGTTCGAGCTGATAGACAGGTATTACAGGGAAATCAGCCGGGTTGCGGGCGACTTTCAGCTCGATACCTACCCAAATCAGCTGGAGATCATTACTGCAGAACAGATGATGGATGCCTATGCCTCGGTAGGTATGCCCGTCATGTACCACCATTGGAGCTATGGCAAGCATTTCCTCAGTACAGAAAAGGGCTATAAGCGTGGTCAGATGGGGTTGGCCTATGAGATTGTGATCAACTCCAGCCCATGTATCTCTTATCTGATGGAGGAGAACTCGATCACCATGCAGGCACTGGTGATCGCACACGCGGCTTTTGGCCACAATAGCTTCTTCAAGGGCAATTATCTTTTCCGAACCTGGACTGATGCTTCAGCCATCATCGATTACCTGGTTTTCGCCCGACAATACATTCGCAAGTGTGAAGAACGTTATGGTGTCGATGCGGTGGAGGAATTGCTTGATAGCTGTCATGCCCTAATGAATTATGGGGTGGACCGCTATAAGCGCCCACCCAAATTGTCGGTGAGTGAAGAGCAGGCTCGCCAGGCGGAACGGGCTGACTATCTGCAAAGCCAGGTCAATGAGTTGTGGCGCACATTGCCACGGCGTCAGGAAGAGGCAGAAAAGGAGAAGTCCCGGCGTTTTCCTGAGGAGCCTCAGGAGAATCTTCTCTATTTCATAGAAAAATTCGCACCGCTGTTGGACCCATGGCAGCGCGAGGTAGTGCGTATCGTGCGCAAGGTCGCCCAGTATTTCTACCCGCAACGGCAGACGCAGGTAATGAACGAAGGGTGGGCAACCTTCTGGCACTACACCATCATGAACCGGCTTTACGACGAGGGACTGCTGACTGATGGCGCATTGATGGAATTCCTGCACTCGCATACGAATGTGGTCTATCAGCCACCAGTCACTAGTCGTTGGTACTCCGGGATCAACCCCTATGCGCTTGGCTTTGCCATGTATAGCGATATCAAGCGTATCTGTGAGAAGCCGACTGAAGAGGACCATCTCTGGTTTCCGGGTCTGGCCGGTACTCCATGGCGGCCTGCTTTGGAGTTCGCCATGAAGAACTTCAAGGACGAAAGCTTTATTGCGCAGTATTTGTCACCCAAGCTGATTCGTGACTTCCGGCTCTTCTCGGTACGCGACGATGACCAGGAAGCCAAGCTGGAAATCAGTGCAATCCATGATGATGAAGGGTACCGGATGATCCGGCATAAGCTGGCCGACCAGTACAATCTTGGTAATCGTGAACCGAATATCCAGATCTGGGATGTCAACACCCGGGGTGACCGCTCCCTGACCTTACGCCATACGCAGCATAATCGCAGGCCGCTGGGAAACAGCGTGCATGAGGTGCTCAAACATATCGCAAGGTTATGGGGCTTTTCGGTAAAGCTTGAAAGCTGCGACCCGGAAGGCACAGTAATACTGAGTTATGAATGCAAGCTTGAAAAGCGGCATGGATAGTTGGTCTGCCGTGGTTTGATTGGAATGAAGCCAATATAAGTCGCTTCGTCGAATCGATGGGTGGGCAGCGCAGGTTTTCCGTATTACGGAGCGCAACACCTACAACGCCAGGCTCGACTTTGCCACGTGCAATAGAGAAGATAGCCTGTGTGCTGATATCGAAGACAAGAGAATATGAGCCAAGACAAAAGCGACGGCGTTCACTACGATGCCCGCCATGCCGCCGTCTACGATAGCAAGATTCGCCAGTTGATCCCTGCTTACGAATGGCTGCATCAGCTCTCTACTGACCTGTTGCTGGCCATGCTGCCGGAAGATGCCAGGATATTGGTGGCAGGCAGTGGCACAGGGGAGGAGCTGCTGCGGTATGCTAAGGCATCGCCTGAATGGCAGCTTTGTGGCATCGAGCCTTCTCCAGATATGAATGACGTGACTGAAAACCGTATTCGTGAGGCTGCGTTGCAAGACCGTATTGCGCTTTATCCGGGCTATGTTGGTGAAGTGGATGTCGGGCAGGAGTTTGATGCAGTTACCAGTCTGCTGGTCATGCATTTCTTGCCGGATGAAGCCAGTAAAGAGCGTTATCTGGCCAGTCTTGCCAATACGCTGGAGCCTGGCGGCGTACTGCTGCTGGCTGATTTAGTGGGTGAACGCGGTGAGGATGGGTTTGAACAGCTGTTTGACAGCTGGTACCAGCAACAGTGCCGTACGCGGGATCGACAAGACTTGGTTGAGCTCGACTTCATGCACCTGCGTGAGAACGTATATCCCATTGCGCCTGCAAGCCGCCATGCTTTGTTGGCAGAGGTGGGGCTGGTGGAACAAGGTGAATACTGGCGCGCATTTGGGTTGTCGGCAATTTGGGCAGTCAAGCAAGGCGTTGCCAGTTGAAGACCAACAGTTTTGTGCATCAAATTAAAAAGGGCCTGAATTCAGGCCCTTTTCGCATGCTTGCTTCGAAGAGGGTGAAGCGTATCTTCCACAAGCAACAATAGGTTTACCCCAAACGCGCCGCGACGACATCCCAGTCAACCAGCTTCCAGAAGGCTTCCAGGTAGTTGGGGCGGCTGTTGCGGTAGTCGATGTAGTAGGCGTGTTCCCATACATCGGCGGTGAGCAAGGCAACTTCAGCGGTCGTCAGCGGGGTAGCTGCGGCAGTAGTGTTGACGATATCCAATGTGCCATCCGGCTTTTTCACCAGCCAAGTCCAGCCTGAGCCGAAATTACCGGCTGCCGAAGTATTGAAGGCCTTCTTGAACTCATCCACCGTGCCCCACTTGGCATTGATGGCAGCCAGCAGCTTGCCGGTTGGCTGGCGCGCTTCGCCAGCGTTGGGCTTGAAACCCATCCAGAAGAAAGTGTGGTTCCACACTTGGGCTGCGTTGTTGAACAGGCCGCCAGCAGGGGCTTTCTTCACAATCTCTTCCAGGCTGGCATTCTCGTGCTCGGTACCTTTGATCAGATTGTTCAGGTTGGTGATATAGGTCTGATGGTGCTTGCCGTAGTGATATTCCAGCGTTTCCTTGGACATATGCGGTGCAAGGGCGTCGAGAGCGTAAGGAAGTTCGGGCAGCTTGTGTTCCATGATCATTCTCCAGGACGGTTTTTGATAGGCCTGACTTATAGTCTGGCTCTTAGAAAGACGTGAAATCATAGCGCGGCCAGGGGGGATAGCCAATAGTTGACTAAATTGCTCCGCTATTTCGACTGGCTTTGATCCGCGTATATGCACAACTATAGGGTATTCACCCTGTGGGCGGTTAGCGCCCAGCTATCTTCCGATACGCTTAGGTGGGATAGCTGCTGGATAGTTGCTTTGGGTTTTAGGGGCGGTTCAGCGTTTCGCGAGCTAGACATGCTGAGGAGCCTTCAATGCTGTATTGCTGATGCGCGGCAGGCTTTGTGTAATTTAATGAGAGAAATTGATGAGTAGCGAGCTACAGATAGTGGACCTTCAATTGGGTGACGGTAAAGAGATAGTCAAGGGTGCCCTGATCACTACACAGTATGTTGGTTTTCTGGAGGACGGTACCAAGTTCGACGCTTCTTACGATCGAGGCAAACCGTTTCAGTGCGTTATCGGAACCGGCCGTGTGATCAAGGGATGGGATCTGGGATTGATGGGTATGAAGGTGGGGGGCAAGCGTAAGCTCTACGTGCCTGCACATTTGGCATATGGCGAAAGGCAGATTGGTGCGCATATCAAGCCGAATTCAAACTTGATTTTCGAGATAGAACTGTTGGAAGTGCTGACGCGTGATGATTGAGTACGTATCTCCCTGATTTGCGTTCTAAGAATCTGTCTGAGGTAGCCTGAATTCCGTAGACACACCTGATTGGTAAACTTGAGCCAACAGGAGGCTGCGGTGAGTAAGAGAGAAACACAAAGCTATACGTCGGAATACCGAGCGGAAGCCATCAAGTTAGTGC
>NZ_JBQXDJ010000100.1:0-9372 GCF_052601015.1 Chitinimonas violaceus
CACTAACTTGATGGCTTCCGCTCGGTATTCCGACGTATAGCTTTGTGTTTCTCTCTTACTCACCGCAGCCTCCTGTTGGCTCAAGTTTACCAATCAGGTGTGTCTACGGAATTCAGGCTACCTCAGAAAGCCGTAAGCGTTTACGTCAATCAACGCGCCAACTTCTGCCGGCTATTGCCGGGGTTGTGTGCTTTCGCAAACTTGGGTTTGTGGAAGAGGCGCCTTGTTTGGCCGGCATACGGAGCATTTTATGAACTCTTCGAAGTCGCACTCTTTTCTGGGCTTTCGCAAACTACCACCCAAATATAACGGTATCGTCATGCCGTTCTTCCTGTCGGTGCTGATGACCTGCATCGTCTCCATGATCAGTACGCTTCGCGGTGTTGGCTGGGGCGGAGACTTTCTCAAAGTGTGGCCCGGTTCGTGGGGCATCTCCTGGCTCATTGCATTTCCAGTCTTGCTGCTGGTGTTGCCGCTGGTTAGAAGGCTGACCGCCCGGGTGGTCCGGTCGGCTTGATCGACTTCTTGCATGGGCGGCCTGCGCCCCCGGTACAGTCCTGGTGAAAGCGCCAGAGAGCCTGCCCTTGGCTTAATTCTTGTTCTTGGGCAGGTTCTTTGCCGTGTAGGTTGACCTTGGTGTCAGCACCGCCAACACGCGGTATCTGCTTCTTCGATAGTGCCTTGCTCAAATCGCCGGCGTGCTCATACGTGCATCGGTGCGATCCATGAAACCCTTGTCCAATAACGACGCAGGCAGGCGCCACTGGCTTTGTGCTTCTTCGTTTGGAGCTCGGAGACATAATTCTTTACGAAGTCGCCGACCCATTTGTTTCCTGGCTACTTTCCATATTGGGCCGCTTAATGCACTCTGCAGTTAGTACGTCGAAAAGCTAAAAACCAGGAGCTACATGCTGTATTCGCTGATTTTCCCTATGGCCGCGCACGTTGCGTTAGCCGCCTTCCTTTATGTGTTACTTACGATTGTGCGCGCCCCAGCCATTTGGGGTGTTGGCCGGCGTCCTGATGGCAGTAATCCATGGGCAAAATTTGAACCACGTATCAGCGCTAACCTGTCGAATCAATTCGAGTGGCCTGTATTTTTCCACGCTGCGTGCCTGATACTGCTTCAACAAGAGACGGGATATATCGTACTCGTGTTTGCATGGGTCTTTATTGGCGGACGTTTATTGCATAGTTCCGTCCAAATCTTGACGACCAACGTTCGGCTTAGAGGACTCGTTTTTACAGTCAACTTCATTGCTGCTTTGGGTCTTTGGGTAATGGCCTTACTCACTACATTAAAGAGCGCCTAGTTTGGTGAGCGGGCAAAAGCAGCGGCTTGACCTTTCAGGCAATTCCGCTTTTTGCTCTCGGTTTTTGCCGAACATTACAGTTCAAGTCATAAGGCAATAGCGTGGCACATTCCCGACCAAACCCCGGTGTAGTTACTAGACTGAGCAGGTCATTCATTCGATAGGAAACCTTGCCAGCATGAAGACCAATCGCATCCTACTTATTTCGGGCGTGCTCGCGGCATTTACGGCTGCTGTGCATACTTTTATGGGCACGCCGGAAATTCAGCGGCCACTGCTTGAGTCGGCGCTGGCTCAACCTATCAGCCTGATGCTCTATGCATGTTGGCATCTTGTCACCGTGACCTTGGTGTTGTCGGCGCTGGCGTTGGTTTGGAGTGCCCGGCCACGCAACCGGACTTCTGCCGGTGCCCTACCACTGTTTGTTTCGTTGTTGTGGTTGCTGTTCGGTTCTGTATTTGTCGTTGTAGCCCTGGCGTTCGTTGGGCCGAGTGCCTTGTTGGTGCTACCTCAGTGGGTACTGTTGGTACCCGTCGGTGTTTTAGGTTGGTTAGGTTCTCGCCGGCAGTTTGTGTCGCCCGTCTGATAAGCGATTGAAAGTTGTTGCGTTAGAACGTGCGCTGACGAGTCAATCGCTATGGCAATGCAATGGTTAATGCGTCAGAACCTGTTCACGATCTGTTGCGAGTAGTTGTCAGCAGGGCGCAGAGCAGCGCAGAAACCGGAATGTACTTGGGTACATGATGCTTTCGAGCAGCACATAAGTCCTGCTCACGGTTGCGCAGTAAGATCGTGAACAGGTCCTCAGTGATTGCCTGCGTCAGGCTAGTTTGGCAAGTTGGCTACCGATCGAGTCCAGTACAGTCTCTTGTTCCCGAGCAATACGTGAAAATTCAGGGCTGGTAAGGGGATGCTTTGCCAGCTGCAGCCAATATTCGTGTGCAAGTGGCAGCATTTCCCGCCAGATTCCTGCAGTGGGCTGAGTGGGTAGCTGAAAAGGCGGTAGATTGTACCGCATCGCGCCACTGCGATCAGGCGAGAAGGACATAGGCAACATGTCATATGCCGGCGCCAACGAGAGTGGCAGGCTACCCTCATGCAGAAACGCCAGATTGCCGTTGTGCATGTCGCCATTACCGATCAAGCGGCCGAAGGCATACAGCCTGCAGGTGTCCTGGTGTGCCTGTTCAGTAATTTGACCCTGCTTGACCAGGACCTCGGTGTACTGTGGCCAATTGCTGCTGCTCAAGCCCAGAAATTCGCCGTCCAGTGCTGCTAAGGAGACCACGCCGCGTCGGCCACCTTGTTCTGTTCGGTCAAAACGCCGTAATTGCAGAAAGCGCTGGCTGCCGATATCCAGAAGCTCGCTCTCCGCGGCTGGGATGCCATGACTAGCGAGCACTTGCAGTGCTAGATGTTCGGCCAATAGCAGGTCGCGCCATCGTCGGCTAACAGTGTTGTCTTGTGCTGCGCTGAATTTGACGATGACAGCGATCCCGCCTACTTGGGCGGTGAACTTTGGCTGCTCGCCTCCCGCGCTGGAACCGACAAGCTCGCCGGCAATGGCTTGAGCGGCCAAACGCGGGTAGTGGTGTATACGGTCCTGGGTAGAAATATCGGTGGGTAGGTAAGCCAGCCAAGCTGACCGACTCAAGTCGCCAATCAACAGATTGCCGGGTACATCCTGTTCGCCTGCTGCCAATGCAGTAATGACATGATCGTCGTTCCAGCTCAGCAAGTCTTGGGGCAAACCTAGCGCTGCGGCACGGTGTTGTACCCAAAGGCGTCCCAGAAAACCTTGTGGACGCATGTCCTGCAACCACCAGGGCAGGCCTTCTAGCCATTGATCGGGTTCGTTGGGCTGGCGTAGCATGAAACCTGGATGAACTGGCAGCAACTCACCCCATTTCTCTACCTGCCCAGCGGGCGTAACGCGGTAGAGCGTAAACCGCGCCTGCCTAGCAACTTCCCGTAACGCCAAGTAACGTACCGAACGGGCACGACCTATTCGTACGATGTCATTGCCTGCCTCAGTAATCCGGCGTGACAACGTAGGTTGGCTGATGCCCAGCTGTTGGCACAGACTAGGGGCATCTTTTGGCCCACTTCTCAATAGGCTAAGAAGGGTGGGGAGCTGGTCTTGCATGAATAGATTTTGAATAGATACTTTTAGGTTGTTGACATTGTATATCAAGTAGTAAAGAGCATTAGTAATTGGATTGTTGATGAAGAATGAATAGATACTTGAGGGAATTGGCACGCTCAAACCGACGTGGCGTTCTGTGACCCTGAGATCAAACCCGTTAAGGGCCGAAATAGAATCAGCCCCGATCTTGATTCGGAATAGTCCGAAGTTGGATCGGGGCTGAACGGAGCTGCTGTCTCTAGCCTTGCCTATCGAAATCAGGCCAGATCAAAACGATCCTGGTTCATCACCTTGGTCCAGGCGGCCACGAAGTCCTTCACGAAGCGCTGCTGTGCATCTCTGCTTGCATAGACTTCGGCCAGGGCGCGGAACTGCGAGTTTGACCCGAACACGAGATCGACGACGGTACCTGTCCACTTGACTGCGCCCGTCTTGCGATCGCGGCCTTCCAGCACACCCGACGTCCCCGACCGTTGCCATGTCGTCCCCATGTCGAGCAGGTTTACGAAGAAATCATTGGTCAGGGTACCTGGCCGCTTGGTGAAGACACCATGCTGAGCTTGGCCGACATTGGCATTCAGCACACGCAGGCCCCCAATCAGTACGGTCATCTCTGGTGCGCTCAGGTTCAACAAATGTGCCTTGTCGACCAACAGCTCAGCAGCTACACCTTCCAGCTCTTTGCGAACATAGTTGCGGAAGCCATCGGCCTTGGGTTCCAGCACTGCGAACGAGGCTACATCGGTCTGCGCTTGTGAGGCATCCATCCGACCCGGTGTGAACGGGACCTTCACGTCTTGGCCTGCTTGCTTGGCGGCTGATTCGATGGCTGCACCGCCTGCGAGGACGATCAGGTCAGCAAACGAGACTTTCTTGCCGCCAGCCTGGGTTTTGTTGAATTCCTGTTGGATGCCTTCCAGTTTGCTGAGTACCTTGTTCAGCTCGGCTGGCTGATTCACTTCCCAGTCCTTCTGCGGCGCCAATCGGATGCGTGCACCATTTGCACCGCCACGCTTGTCGCTGCCACGGAAAGTCGAGGCCGATGCCCAGGCTGTGCTGACCAGTTGTGAAACAGAAAGGCCGGATGCGAGCACTTTGGCCTTCAAGGTCTCGACGTCCTTCGTATCGATCAGTGCATGGTCAACAGGCGGGATCGGGTCCTGCCAGATCAGTACTTCCTTCGGTACCAACGGGCCCAGGTAGCGGGCAAGTGGTCCCATATCCCGGTGTGTCAGTTTGAACCAGGCTCGGGCAAACGCATCGGCGAGTGCCTGTGGGTCCTGGAGAAAGCGGCGGGAGATTTTTTCATAAGCCGGATCGGTTCGCAGTGCGAGGTCGGCCGTAGTCATCATCGGTGCGTGACGTTTATTCGGATCATGGGCATCCGGCACTGCGTTGGCACTGGCCCCACCCTTGGGCTTCCACTGGTGCGCGCCGGCCGGGCTTTTGGTCAGCTCCCATTCGTGGTTGAACAAGGTCTCGAAGTAGCCGTTGTCCCATTTTATGGGGTTGGGTGTCCACGCACCTTCAAGACCGCTAGTAGTGGCGTGGCTGCCTTTGCCACTATTAAAGCTGTTCTTCCAGCCAAGGCCTTGTTCTTCGATGCCCGCGCCTTCTGGTTCACGGCCAACCTGGCTGGGGTCACCTGCGCCATGGCATTTACCAAAGGTATGGCCACCTGCCACAAGTGCGACGGTTTCTTCGTCGTCCATGGCCATGCGTGCGAAGGTTTCGCGGATATCACGCGCCGAGGCTAGCGGGTCTGGGTTGCCATTCGGGCCTTCCGGATTGACGTAAATCAGACCCATCTGCACTGCGGCCAACGGGTTCGCCAAGTCACGGTCACCGCTGTAGCGCTCATCCCCGAGCCAGGTGGTTTCCGGGCCCCAGTAGATCTCCGCTTCGGGTTCCCAGATATCGGCTCGACCGCCTGCAAATCCAAAGGTCTTGCAGCCCATCGATTCCAAGGCGACATTGCCTGTCAAGATCATCAGATCAGCCCAGGAGATCTGGCTGCCATACTTTTGTTTGATGGGCCACAGCAACCGACGTGCCTTGTCCAGGTTGCCGTTGTCCGGCCAGCTGTTCAACGGTGCGAAGCGTTGCGCGCCGGTGCCCGCTCCCCCGCGGCCGTCTGCGACACGGTATGTTCCAGCGGCATGCCAAGCCATGCGGATGAACAATGGCCCGTAGTGGCCATAATCCGCCGGCCACCAATCCTGTGAGTCGGTCATCAGCGCATGCAGGTCCTTGATCACCGCATCAAGATCCAGACGCTTGAACGCCTCGGCATAGTTGAATGCTTCACCCATCGGATTGGACCGCGGTGAGTGCTGGTGCAGGATGGAAAGATTGAGCTGGTTGGGCCACCAGTCCCGGTTGCCTTTTGCACCTGCAGTCGCATTGCGCATTTCACCCGAGAACGGGCACTTTGATTCGTTGGGCATGGCTATTCTCCTGTGGCTGTGTCCGTTTTGATCTAACGGTATTCAGTCTAGAGCATAGAATTTGATTGTTAAAAACAAATAAAACTAAATATTAGATAGTTTCTAGCAATAGTTAGCCAGCTCAGCCGCTACCTTCCTGCCGAGTTCCGAGCCATCTACGGCAGTTCGGGAGTGCGGTGCTACTCAAAATCCCAATGTACGCCAAGTGTTAAAGGCATCAGACTATCTAGTAAAACATGTCTACGTATTGGCCATGCTTTTGCGAGGGATGGGAACGTACCAACTCCATTCATTTGCTGTGATGCAAGTTCGTAGCTTGCCAACCCCCTGAGAGCTTGCTTAAGATTTTGCTGCACAGTCGTGTTCAGCATTTATGTGCTGCTAAAAAAGCCCCCGCAAGAGGGACGCCGAACTGCTACGGTGCTTCGCACTAAGAAGTTCGCAGCCTCATGTACCAAATACATTTCGGTTTTTGCGCTGCTCGGTACTCTGCTGACAGCTGCTCGTGACAGATCGTAAACAGGTTCTGATAGCAATGCCGTCCCTATGCCATTGCTTTCATCTCTACAGTACTTACTCACTCATGAAGTGTCCGCTTGTTTGTCTTTCCCTACTGTTGAACCTATCTGTTCAGGCTGCAGGTATTGCGGAGCCACCAACGGTCCCTCTGCTGATATCTGAAGAGCGTGATGCCAAAGGGTATGTCCTGCCTGTTGGGCCGAAGCGCCGAAAGTTGATTGAACTGATTGGCACCAAAGCCGGGCTGAAGTTTGATATCAAGACCTACCCGTTACGGCGCGCGCAAAAGCTGACCGAGCGTGGCGAAGGTTTGCTTTGGGGAATAGTCCAGACCCCGAAACGTTCCCGCCACCTGGTATTTTCGAAGCCCATTGCTGAAATGAGAGCCTGGATGGTTGTGCCGGCAGGGAAGGCTTTTGCCTACGACGGGATCAATGGCCTTAGTGGGAAGACGTTATCTATCTCGACAGGCGGGCAGTACGGGGAGCTGTTTGAAACCTACCGCGACAGGCTCTTTAAAGTGGAAGAGGAAGCCGGTTCTTACGAAGCACGATTTGCCATGATGGCCCAGGGGCGGGTGGACATGATCCTGGTTTGCAGTCTGTACACGACGGTTTCCGGGTTTCAAGCCTGGCTGGAACGTAATTACGGTGGCATTGGTGAGTGGTCAGTTTTGCCGCGCCCTTTGTCGACTGAAACACTGCATATCGCCGCCGCGCGCAACCATGCGATTAACCGATTTCTGCCGGTAATCGATCGGGCGATTGTCAGCTTGAATCGCGATGGCGCTATTCATGCCATTACCCATGCCCGTCCCTTATATCGCCGAAAATCCAGTCGGTCTGGCTATTAAGGTTACAAAGCAGATAAGAGCTGGCGTCTTAGAACTTGTTCAAAATCTTGCGAGCTAAGGCAAGACAAGGCGAAAACAGCCGAGGAAGCGGAGTTTACTCACGGTAAATGAGCATTCCGGGGCTTTTTTAACGCCGTATTGCTGCGCGCAGCAGACTTTAAACAGGTTCTTAGGTACCGCACGTCGCCATATGCATTAATAGCTTATCCGTACATAGCCAAAGCGGAGTAAGTTGCTAAACGTTGCTATGACCTTGTAGAGGAGTCTTCATGTCCATTTCTGCTATTGGCACAGCTTTGTCGGGTATACAGGGTTATCAGCGTGCACTGGATGTGTCAGCCCACAATGTCGCCAATATGTTGACCACAGATTTCAAGGCACGCCAACCCGATTTCAGTGAGGCTGCACCATCTGGTACTGGCGTCAATGTCGAGCCTTCATCCAATACTACCGAGGGTACTGACCTCAATACCGAGATAGTGGGTCAGCTTACCTATAAGGCGGGTGTAGAGGTATCGGCCAAGGTGTTGAAGACGGCAGATCAGATGCTGGGTGCGTTGATCGATACCAAAGCGTAGAACCCGTTCACGATCTTACTGCGCCACCGTGCTCACAACTGTGTAGCAAGATCGTAAACAGGTTCTAATTGAATTCGATTCCAGCCTCAGTACCGCATTCAAGGCGACTTGCCTTCTCCTTGGGCTTCATTTCCCCTCTCTGCCTGGCAGAATTGTCATTTCAGCTGTGTACTTTGTAGTTGCTACACAGCAGCTGGGTCTACTTGGCGAAAATGGCGATAAGGATGATGATGGGGATGGGTACGCCAAGAAGGTATAACAGTATCGAACGCATGGTTGTCTCCAATTGAGAGTATGAATTAGAAGGCTGGATTTATATGTCCCGCTGCCGGCCGCCAAAGGTCGCTGCCAGGCTGGCGACAAACGCCCCGATCAGCAAGGAAATAAACAGCCAGAGTGCCGCATAGGCCGATGCTTTACGTGCCTTGTCGGCGGCCTCTTGTGCGGTAGCGTCCAGTGCATTGAAATTGGCTTTCAGCCGGGCATAGGCATCACCAACGCGTTTCTCCGCGTTCTGTTGCGGCAACCCGGTTTGTGCTGCCACCAATTGACCTATGTAATGGCTATCGTCCTCTGGTAAAGCCTCCGCCCCTATTGAATTCATGAAGATCAGCGCCACTTCGGCACGGAAAGCATTTGTACCGGGTTTGCCCAGGTTGGCATTGGTAGAGGCATCCGCTGAGTCCGAGGCCAGCTGCGGATCTTTGCGGAATAGGCTGTCCACAAAATAGGTCATCGTCCGGGCCTTGTCTTTTTCTATTACAGAACCAATGTGCGCTGGGTTGCCCATGGTGCTTGCAGTGGACTCGGTCCTTATGTCGTCCAGAAAGCTGAGGTTGACGATGGAGCCTATCGTCGAAGTCAGCAGGGCCGCACTTGCAATCGAAGCGACCGCCCAGGTCAAAAAGCCATGCACCGTATCGCGGAAGAACACTTCATCAGCCTGTGTTTCCAACCACTTGTGCCGCAGTCGACCAGCCAGATAGCCGCCCAGGCCGGAGGCAAAAATCTGGGTGAAGGTAATCCACAAGATGGTCGATACACCAAAGGTGGCAGCACTGATACCGCTGTTGACCCATGGTGACGCGAAGGACAAACCCAGGCCGGTCCCCAGAACCAACAGAATGAGCGATAGTGCGGCCGCAGCGGCGGCCCCAGCAATGATGGCTGCCCAAGAGACAGCACTGGTTGCAGGGGGCGGCGATACGTCCTGAATATCGGCGGTAACAGGATAGGGAACGCTTAATTCACTGGGTCTGTTCATGATGGTCTCTTTTCATCTGTTGGGTCCTGTCACCCGGTGGGTTACGACCGGGTGACAGGGTTGGCTGTCGCTATGGGCTCAATGCGGCACTTTGTCTCGCACTGGTTCGCGAGACCTTGAACAGCTTCTTAGAACCTGTTCAAAGTCTTTTCATCTAGCCCCAAACCGGCGATGCTTGCCCAATGAGAACCGCTTACCCCAGCGACGTCAGTCGCAAACAATTTGAAACCATTCGCCCACTGCTGGAAAGTG
>NZ_JBQXDJ010000101.1:0-9220 GCF_052601015.1 Chitinimonas violaceus
GACGGGCTGGTTGGCAACAAAAGCGCGCTGGGGGACTGCAAGCATGACTGAACTCCGATAATAAGGAGTCAATCAGCTTGGACACTGTCCAGCGACGGCGATAGATGCTGGCCTCCGGGCATTTACGAATTAAGCGATAAACCTTTTGGCATAGGGGTGACGTTGTTGATGCCAGGTGCTGCCGAGAATGCCAAGGTGGCGTTGGAAGAGAAGGTCCCCGTGATTAATTTCTCGCTCGGCAAAGGGGACTGGATAGTGACTGCAGCGCACCAGTATGGCGGTAAGGTGATCGCCACTGTCACCACAGAGAAACACGCCCGCGCTGCGGAGAAAATTGGAGTGGATGCACTCCTGGTCACAGGACACGAAGCGGCAGCGCATGGTGGTGCCGTCACTTCGCTGACATTGATTCCTGCCATTCGTGATGCGGTGAGTCTTCCCATTGTCGCTGCAGGTGGTTTTGCCGATGGCCGTGGTCTGGTGGCGGCACTCGCCTTGGGCGCCGATGCGGTGGCAATGGGTACGCGCTTGGCAGCCACGCTCGATAGCCCGGTTCATGCAGCAACCAAAGGCATGATTATCACCAAGGGAGTAAGCGAAACCATCTACAACGCGAAATTCGATGGCATTCCCTGCCGGATGATGGATACCCCGACGGCCCGGCGTAAGTCAGCCCGCGCAATCACCCTTTTTGAAGCTGTGCCGCGCGCATTGTTGTCTGCCAGGAAGGTGGGCATCTCATTCAGCAAGATACTGGCAGGGGCAATTGCTAAGCCTGCGGCGATCAAGCAGCTGGCGCATTTTGGAGCTGCCACCGAATCCATTCGTCTTGCAATCCAGCAGGGAGACCATAACGAAGGGGCACAACTGATCGGCCAGGCCCAAGGACTGGTGCACGATTTGCCTTCGGTAGCAGATCTGTTTGAACGTATCGTGGCGGATGCTGCGCGTATAAAAGCGGGACTGCCGAATTAGTCGGGTGTGGATTTCGTATGCAACATCGCTTCCAGCAGCGTGAACATTTGCGCGAATTGCTGGCTGGCATGCCGGCAGTGGGGGCAATGGGTGACGTGGGTTTGCAATTGGGCCATCTGCTCGGCAGATAGGGGCTCATCACGCGATTGGCTTAGGAGTTCGCTACTTTGAAGGCAGTTGATGCCACCGGCCTGCAGATCGGATGGATCTACTTTGTTTGACTCGCTCACTATTGATCTCCCGTCAGTGAAAAGTGCTGGTCCATGCATGCGCGTAAAGCCAACCGGGCACGATGCAATATTACCCGGACATTGCCGGTAGTCAGGCTACACAGCTGACAGATTTCGTCGCTGGAAAAACCCAGGTACTCACGCTGAAGAAACACGCTGGCCATATTTGTTGGTAGCCGTTCACAGCACGTACGTAACGTGGCCAGGGCTTGTTGGTCTATTACTGCATCCAGTGGATTGGGCCAACTTTTCATCTCTCCCGACCAACTCCCTGCTTCATCAAAACTGAGGGCAAGCAGGTTTTCACTGGCTTGCAGCTCTGCAATCACTTCCTCGGCAGACAATGGGCTTTGGCGGCGCTGCAGGCGAAAGTGGTCAATAATCTTATTGCGCAAGATCTGCACCAACCATCCATGCGCAGCATCGTGGTCCCGTAGGCTGGACCATTTCTCCAGGCCGGTCAGCAGGGTTTCCTGTACTACGTCGCGCGCCATATGATCATCACGTAACTGCATGCGCGCCAGCTTGTATAACAATGGGTATGCAGCACGGCTTACAGCGTCATAGGTCGTTTGCGGCATCGACTGATTCTTTCCTAGGTTGTAACGCTTTGGAGGTCTGCATCGTCTTTACACATGTAGGTGTTCGATGAATCGCAAATCTGCTTCATAACTTAAAGGAAAGTTCACAATGAAATCCAAGTCCACGATAGCCCTTGGTGCGCTTACCAGCCTTTTTACGGGTGTTGCACTGGCAGAAGAACCCAGCCCGGCAGCTTTGGTCGATGCGTTGAATGGTGTGTTCGGCCGTCATGCCCATATGCGTGCGTCCCATGCCAAGGGGTTCTGTGTCAGTGGGGAGTTTATCGCTAGCGGTGCTGGCGCCAAATTGTCTTCGGCCAAACATCTGCAAACCAATGTTGTTACCCCTTTGATAGGTCGCTTTTCAATTGGCGGCGGTAATCCGAACGCACCGGACAATGCTCGTAATTTACGGGGACTTGCGCTTAGGTTCGATATCACCGGTGGAGAACAGCATGATCTCTTGATGATCTCAACGCCGATGTTTTTTGCCCGCACGCCCAGCGAATTTGTAGCGTTCATGGCTGTACGCAAACCAGACCCTGCAACCGGTAAACCGGTCAAAGAGAAGCTGGATGCATTCAATGCAGCAAATCCACATACCCTGCGGCAATCCAAATATATTGCCGGCCAACCGGTTCCTGCCAGTTACGCAACCATACCTTATTGGGCTGTGAGTACTTTTTATCTGGAAAACAGAGCGCACAAGAAAACACCGATTCGTTGGCGCGCGGAGCCCGTGGCTGGCAGCCAGGGGCTGAGTGATGAAGAAGCTGCAGCACGCAGTAAAACGTTTTTGGTGGACGAGTTGACTAACCGGTTGGCAAGCGGGCCTGTCGAATTCCGGTTGTATGCAATGCTTGCCCAGGAGGGAGACAACTTGATTGACCCGACTGAGGTCTGGCCTGCAACGCGCAAGGAAGTACTGGTGGGAAATATCCGCATCAAAGCACAAACCGCCCAGGCTTGTGACAGTACAACCTTTATTCCCACAACCTTACCTACAGGCATTCTGCCCAGCGCTGACCCAACTTTGCCGGTGCGCGCACCATCTTATGCGATTTCCTTGGGCCGTCGCCTGAGTGATCCTAAGTAAACCCCGCTAGCCCGTGATGAGTACTGAACACATGGAAACAGTTGTTTAAGTACCTGTTCAAGATTTGCTACGGGCAGCCAACGGCATAGTGAAGCATCAGCGTCCTACTTAGTCAGAAAGAATGGTATCAATCATGAACAGAGTCATCTTCGAAGCCCTCGACCGTTGGACTAGCGATCTAGAAAAAGTACTTAGATGTGCAGGCGTACCAGTAGAGGAAATTGTCATTGAAGGCCCCAACCTAACAGGCGACAAGAGATCAGTGAACTTAAGTGTTGTTGTAGCAATTGACAACAAGCTAGGTGGATAGCGATACGAGCTTGCGTGTAAAACCAGGGCCTGTTGACGTTACGAATTCAGAGTCTCGAAGAAGAGCAGCAAACCTGTAGGAATGAAATTCCTACACCAATAATTCTGTGGGTTTGCTATGCCCCGAATGATGCTCAGTGATTAGCTTTGGCCGAAGCGGGAAGAAACTCTGCTTTAGCACGCCATTGACCAAAGGCAGGATCTACGAATGACCGTTGAAAGTATCCTTTACCGGATGCGCAATAAGATCGTGAATAGGTTCTATGAATTCGGGTCGAGGTAGAACGCCTTAGGCAGCAGATCACCCACGGTAGTGATATCCACATGCTGCTTCAGATTGGACAGGATGACCTCCATATCCGGAGTACCCAGTTCGATCATCACTTGGCGGCATGCACCGCAGGGTGCAACAGGGCCATCGGTATTCGCCATCACCGCTATCTTGGCGAAATCGCCAGGGCGGTAACCTGCGGCGATGGCGCTGAATAGCGCAGTACGCTCAGCACAGTTACACAGACCATACGATGCGTTTTCGACATTACAGCCATGGAAGATCTTGCCATCTTTGGTGAGTACCGCTGCGCCCACTAGAAACCGCGAATAAGGTGCATAAGCTTTTTGACGGGCATTGGAGGCTTCTTGAATCAGCTGTTGATGGTCCATAGGTCTATCCATAAATAAATATCAATAAAATGGTCAGGCGCAGGTAAACAAACACGCAGCCCAACCAGCGTTTACGATGCTGTAGTCGGCTGCTTAGGGTGCAGATAACAATCCATCATCAGTACGAACCAACATGGCTTGGCCATCTTCGAATGGGGTTAGCCCAAACCAGTTGGCGAAACTCTGTCCGACATCGGCAAAGCTTTCGCGCACACCAAGGCTACCGGCGGTAACGCAGCGACCGTACAGCAGAACAGGGACGTGTTCGCGGGTATGGTCGGACCCAGGCCATGTGGGATCGCAGCCGTGGTCAGCAGAAATCACCAATACATCGTCGTCCCGCAGTGCAGCTAAGCATTCTGGCAAGCGGGTATCGAAGTACTCCAGCCCGGCCGCATAACCCGCCACATCGCGCCGATGACCATAACTCTGGTCAAAGTCGACAAAGTTGGTCATGACGATGCTGTTGTCTGGCATATCGCAGATGGCAGTGAGCGTTGTATCCCACAGTGCATTAAGCCCGGTTGCCTTGACGGCTTTTGTGATACCGACATTGGCGTAGATGTCAGCAATCTTGCCGATCGACAGCACGTGGCCACTGTTATCGGCCAGCTTTTTCAGTACGGTAGGTGCGGGTGGTGGAACAGCCAGATCATGCCGGTTACCAGTGCGTTTGAAGCGCTTTGCATCCTGCCCGAGGAACGGGCGGGCGATGACACGGCAGATGTTGTAGCGATCGACTTCTTCACGCGCTATTTCGCAAAGTGCGTAGAGGCGTTCCAGACCAAAGGTTTCTTCATGGCAGGCGATCTGAAACACCGAGTCGGCCGAGGTATAGAAAATCGGCTTGCCACTGGTCATGTGTTCTTCGCCCAGCTCTTCCAGAATAGTGGTGCCGGAAGCATGGCAATTACCCAGATAACCTGGCAGATTGGCGCGTCGGACCAGGTTTTCCAGCAATTCAGGTGGGAAGGTATTGGTTGGCTTGTCGAAATAGCCCCAATCGAACAGGACTGGAACACCAGCCAATTCCCAGTGGCCCGATGGCGTGTCTTTACCTGATGATTGTTCACGTGCAGCGGCATAGGCACCGATCAAGTCGGGTTTGGCCGACAGGCCTGCAGGCAGACTGCCCGATGCCAGCTCGCATGCCAAGCCCATGCCCAGTCGTTCCAGATGGGGAATCTTCAAATTGCCTTGCCGGCCGACATCGGCTTTTCCCTCAGCACACCATTGAGCAATGTGGCCAAGTGTATTGGCGCCGACATCGCCAAACTTGACAGCATCTGGCGTAGCGCCAATGCCGAGCGAATCCATGATCAGGAAGATGACGCGCATGGTGACTCCATGTATTGGCAAAGGGGTGTACTGCAATTTACTGCGAACTTCCCCTTGTAGTGACAGGCTGCAATTGGATTACAGCCTGGTTCTCAGCTGATGTCGCGGTAAACAACCGACGGCAACTGCGGGGCTTCCGCAGCCAGCTGGTAAGCAGCCTGTACCGAGGCAACGGCAGCCTGGGCTGCGGCTTCGCTTCTGGCATGAACCACAGCAAGTGTCTGTCCGGCTTCGACGCGTTGGCCCAGCTCTGCGAGTTCCGACAAGCCCACTGCGTAATCGATATTGTCTTCCGGCCGGTAACGACCACCGCCGAGGCTGACCACGACAAGGCCAAGTGCACGGCAATCCACAGTGCTGACATAACCTGCGGTTGGCACTTTGATTGGTACGATCACAGGCGCGGCTTCCAGGTAACGATCTGGCGCTTCCAGCAGGTCAGCCGGGCCACCCAGGCCAGTTACCATTCGGGCAAAGCGTTCTGCTGCTGCGCCGGAATCCAACGATGCCTGAAGTTTTTGATGAGCTTCTGCGTCGTCTTTGGCCAAACCGCCGACCAGCAACATGCGTGCGGCAAGCGCCATGGTGACTTCGTGTAAACGGGCAGGTCGGGATTTGCCGGTGAGGTAGTCGATGGCGCAGCGGACTTCGATTGCATTACCCGCGCATGGGGCTAGAGATTGGTTCATGTCGGTGAGCAGCGCAGCAGTTTTCATGCCAGCGCCATTGCCTACGCTGACAATGCTTTCCGCCAGCTCGACCGATTTATCGTACGTTGGCATGAATGCGCCGGAACCGACCTTGACGTCCATCACCAGTGCATCAAGCCCGGCGGAAAGTTTCTTGGACAGAATAGAGGCGGTGATCATCGCGACGGATTCCACCGTAGCGGTGACATCACGCACGGCATAGATGCGCTTATCGGCAGGGGCCAACTGGGCGGTCTGTCCGATAATGGCGACACCGATTTCACGAACTACCCGGCGTAAGGTATCAATATCGGGTGCGGTGTTATAGCCCGGAATGGCGTTGAACTTATCGAGCGTGCCACCGGTATGGCCCAGGCCTCGACCCGAAATCATCGGTACATAGCCGCCACAGGCTGCAACCATGGGGCCAAGCAATAGGGAGGTCAGGTCACCCACGCCGCCGGTGGAGTGCTTGTCCACCACGGGGCCGGGCAGGTTCAACGAACGCCATTCCAGCACTTGGCCGGAGTCACGCATGGCTTTTGTCATGGCGACACGTTCAGGGATGGTCATGTCGTTGAAATACACCGCCATCGCTAACGCAGAGATCTGGCTGTCGGTCACCTGCCCCTGGGTGATGCCTTGCACGAAAGCGGCGATCTCAGCATCGGTCAGGGCGTGACGGTCACGTTTCTTACGGACGATTTCCTGTGGCAGGAACATGAGTGGTTCTCCTTGCTTATTCGATTGCACGTGGTGCTGGTTGCAACCACGGTTTGGCTGTCTAGTCCTGTTCAAAGCCTTATGGGTAGCAGCCCAGATCATTGCTGCGCAGTAAGGTCGTGAACAGGTGATTAATAACTGGCAGCGGTTTGGTTATTGGGCGCGTGCCCCAGCGTGCTCAGCAAGCTGCCTAGCAGGCTTGATGCACCGAACCGGAAAGTGGCTGGGCTTACCCAGCCCAAACCCATGATACGGTCAGCCAGGGCGAGATAGGCGGCGGCATCGGCAGCGCTGCGCACACCTCCTGCAGCCTTGAAGCCGACAGGTTTTCCACTTTGCCGAATGGCCTGCAGCATGATTTCGGCAGCATCCAGTGTGGCGTTTACCGGTACTTTGCCAGTGGAGGTTTTGATGAAGTGCGCACCAGCCTCAATTGAGATATCGCTGGCTTGGCGAATGAGCGCAGGGTCTTTCAACTCGCCGCTTTCGATAATGACCTTCAATAATTTACTACCTACAGCGTCACGACATTGGGCCACGAGGCGATGACCCACTTCGGCATCACCAGCCATCAATGCCTGATAGGGGAATACGACATCGACCTCATCAGCACCAAGGGCGACGGCAGCAGCAGTTTCAGCTGCGGCCTGTTCTGGTACGGGTTGTCCAGCCGGAAAGTTGGTGACTACGGCTACCGGTAAGGTCAGGCCGTTTGTAGCCAAGGCGGCCTTGGTTGCACTCAGCAAACGTGGATAAACACACAACGCAGCAGGTGTGCCAACCGGCGTGTTGGCTGATCGCGCCAATGCCTGGACCGATGCTTCGGTGTCGCTGTCATTCAGCGAAGTGAGATCCATCAAATGCAGGGCGCGCAGCGCGGCTTCTGCCAGTTGGTTTTGAGTCAATTCAGTCATAACAGTCCTTTAGATGCCACAAAACCCGTTCATAGTGGATCATGAACGGGTTCCAAGTGCAGGGAACTTGGGTGGTGCTCGGCTATCAATAAGCAATCATTGCATCGTCAGGAACAGGCCGGCAATTGTGGCGCTCATCAGGTTGGACAAAGTACCCGCGGCAACAACACGCAAACCATAACGCGCAACTTCCGAGCGGCGCTCCGGTGCAACCACGCTGAATCCACCAGTCAGGATGGCGATCGACGAGAAGTTGGCAAAACCACACAGTGCGAACGACAGAATAGCCAGCGTACGCGGGTCAAGTGCTGTCAAACCGGCAGCGCCATGTAGATAAGGTGACAAGCTTACATAGGCAACGAACTCGTTCAGGATCATCTTCTGGCCAAGGAAGTTACCGGCAATGGCGGCTTGCTCCCATGGAACGCCAATCAACCATGCGACAGGGGCAAACACATGGCCCATCAATACTTCAAGATTCATATCCGGGTGCCCGAACCAACCCATGATGCCGCCAACGACGCCATTGAGCACCGCGATCAAGCCAATGAAGGCAATCAGCATCGCACCTACGTTAAGGGCGATCTTCAGTCCCACTGCAGCACCAGAAGCAGCGGCTTCGATGGCATTGGCAGGCTTGGTCTCATCGAAATTCACGTGGTCGATGACGACTTTACTGGGTTCGATCGTCGGGCAGATGATCTTGGCAAACAGCAGGCCACCGGGCACCGCCATGAAAGACGCAGCAATCAGATATTCCATCTTGACGCCAAGGCCCGCGTAGCCAGCCAACACCGAGCCAGCTACTGCCGCCATGCCGCTCGACATCACCGCAAACAGTTCCGGCCCGCTCAGTTGTTTGGTGAAGGGTTTGACCACGGCAGGCATTTCGCTTTGCCCCAAGAAGATGGTGGTGACGGCAGAAAAAGATTCGATACGGCTCACGCCCAGCAACTTCTGGAAAATCGTACCCAGAATGGTAACGATCCAACGCATGACGCCCATGTAATACAGCACTGAAATGAAAGCCGTGACGAAGATTATCATTGGCAATACACGCAGACCGAAGATGAAGCCCTTGTCGCCAAACATTTCAAACATCTTGCCATCGACCAGCCCACCAAACAGAAAGCCGATGCCATGATTGCCATATTCGAGGACATGGTTGACGGCACTGGCCGCACCTGACAACGCATCTTTACCCAAAGGCACAAACAAAATCAAAGCACCAATGGCGAACTGAGCCGCCAAGGCAGCAAAAACAGTACGTGGCCGAATGGCCTTTCGATTATTCGAAATCACAAAAGCGAGCAGCAACAGTACTGCTACCCCCAGCATGCTACGGGCGATATCCATGATTAAAAGCCGTCTCCCCGGCGGTTTGATTGTGGAGCAGGTTGCGCAAATTCAGTAACAACCGATTTGCTTGTTTTCAGGGGCGCGAGTATAGCTGTCGATACGACATTTGAGTGAGCGCTTGGTGAAATCAGCTGCTTGACGGTAAGGAGAAATTAGGCTGGTTGTATCGCTGCTGCGGCTTTGGGTGTAGGTGGCTGCTTTTTTTTTAACCAGGTTTTAGATGTTTAGTCCCACAGTATGCTGGTCTAATCTTTAGCCAGCTACGAAAGGATGAGCTATGGGACAGGTTCTACATGGAAGCGCCACAACGACACCGGCAACCCGTCGCGCGATACAACATAGT
>NZ_JBQXDJ010000102.1:0-9096 GCF_052601015.1 Chitinimonas violaceus
TTACTAAGCTCAATCGGCTACGTGCCACCAGCAGAAGCGGAGACAGCTTATTACCGACAGCTAAACGAGCAGGCACAGTTCGCCTGTCTCTAACAACTGAGCCTCCACGAAAACCGGGGGGATTCACACTGTGATTCAAACGCTGCATTTAGCGATTGTTTGTTGCTGAAGAACCTGTTTAACATTTCGCCAGTTCGGACGAGATGTTGAGCGGGTTCTTCGCACTTTCAGGCTTCGACTCTTCCTACATAGATATCGATTAGCCAACGATCACAGACAAACTAAAAGACTTCTGATGTCCCATCCCCTCCTTGCCGAACTTGCCAGCAACTTACCAGCAGAAGCCTTGATTACCTCTGCGGAACGCCTCGCTCCAAGGCTCATCGATGCACGCAAACGGTTGCAAGGTCAGACACTTGGCTTGGCCTTACCTAGTAACACCCAAGAAGCAGCACACATCATAGGTCGTTGTCAGGCACATGGGATTACCGTGGTACCACAGGCTGGCAATACAAGCCTGGTCGGCGGTGCAACGCCCATCAATCAAACCAGCCTGTTACTTGGTTGTGACAGACTCAAACAGATTCGTCATATCGACCCGATCGGCTACACACTCACTGCCGAGGCAGGTTGCATATTGGACGATATTCGCAGCTCAGCGGAATCAACCGGGCGGCTCTTTCCGCTATGGCTTGGTTCTTCTGGCAGCGCTAGGCTTGGTGGCCTGATCGGTACCAACGCCGGCGGTCTGCAAGTACAACGCTATGGCAATACACGGGAATTGGTATTGGGTATTGAAGCTGTCTTACCTGATGGGCGTATTTTCAATGGCCTGCATACCCTGCGCAAACGCAATACTGGCTACGACATCAAGCAATTGTTTATTGGAGCAGAAGGTACCTTGGGATTTGTCACCGCAGCCACCTTGCGGTTGTTTCCTACTGAACGCGGCTCTGCCGTAGCAATGGTGGCCTTGGATAGTGCAGAGGAAGTATTGGCCCTGTTTGCCCAGGCCAAGACAACCCTGGGTGAGGTGCTGACCGCATTCGAGATGATCGACAGCGAAGCGCTGAATCTGATGGCACGACATCACCCGACCATTGCGCAACCCTTCGACACACCGCCGTCATTTGCAGCACTCATTGCATTAAGTGGTGGAGAGACTGATGCGGTATTGGCAGAACGTCTTACCAAGCTTTTATTGGCAGCAGGATGTGAAGACGCAGCCCTTGCCCAGGATGGCAGCCAAGCCAAAGCGCTTTGGGCACTGCGCGAACACATTCCATCGGCTCAGACCCGACAAGGGCCTTCTATCAAACACGATCTGGCGTTACCTATCAGCGCTATCCCTGCTTTCGTAGTTGAAGCTGCCAAGCTGCTGGCACAGCGGCTGCCTGCAGCCCGGCCAGTGGTATTTGGCCATGTTGGCGATGGCAACCTTCATTACAACCTCAGCCTGCCTGCCAGTGAGGATTTTGCTTCGTCTGAGACATTGGCAAACCAGCTATTGTTCGACCTCGTAGTCCGCCATGGTGGTGATATCAGCGCCGAACACGGCATAGGTCGCTTACGCATTGCCGCGGCAGATGCAAACCATGATCCGGTCGAGCGGGCGTTGATGCGGCAGATCAAAGCGGTCATAGATCCTAACGGGTGCTTCAATCCTGGCGTACTGCTATAAAAACCTGTTCAAAGTCTGCTGCGCGTCAGCAATACCGTGTTGAGAACACCCTCGGAATGCTCATTTACCATTTGTAAACTCTGCTTCCTCGGCTGTTTTCGCCTTGTCTTGCTCTAGCTCGCGAGGCTTTGAATAGGTTCTAAAACCCGTTCACAACCTTACTACGCATCAAGCCAAGGGAACGCTCACTAGGCATTGTCAAAACCTCGCAGCTCACCATAAGCAAGCTCCTTTGCTTGAGGTTGTAAAGACACAGAGCTACTTCAACCATCCTTGCTCCAGCGCGTATTTTGCGAGACCTGCTGCGCTGTCTATTCCCAGCTTGCGTCTCACGCTCAAGCGGTGAGTCTCCGCCGTACGAACGCTAATCGCCAACTGCTGGGCAATGGCCTTGTTCGATAGACCCTGGGCCAACAGCACCAATACTTCACGCTCACGTTCAGTAAGGCCATATGCCAACGGCGGTGGCGACATCAATGCCTTGGCAGCTGCAGCGCTGTAGAAGGTTCCACCAGCCACCACTGCATCAATTGCGGCAATGATCTCGTGCGACCCAGCATCCTTTAGCACATAGCCCTTAGCCCCCGCGCGCATGGCGCTGGTCACATATTCGGCATGCTCATACATGCTGAGTATCAATACACGGATAGCTGGAAAACGGGCGGACAACATTTCCGTCAGATAAATACCGTTCATATCCTTCATGCCGATATCCACCAGCATCAGATCCGGCAATAATTGCTCAGCAAGTTGCAATGCCTGGTCCCCGCAGCCGGCTTCGCCCACTACTTCTATCTGCGCCACAGCCTCCAGCCAAGCCCGTAGACCATCCCGTACTAATGGATGATCATCCACCAATACCAGGCGGACACGTTGGGGGGAGGATTGCTTAAAAGTCATGGTGTTGCTTTCGGTGTAACAGGAAGGCGTACCCGCAGGCAGGTATGACCAACGGTAGAGTGCAAAATAAATTGACCTGCAAGATGCTCGACCCGTTCACGGATATTGCGTAAACCGATACCACCAGCCCGCTCAATGCTGCGGGAATCGAACCCGCGGCCGTTGTCGATAATCTCGAGTTGTACGTGATCTCCATCATGCATCAATTGGACTTTGACTTCGCTGGCACGGGCATGGCGTTCAATATTCGTGAGCGCCTCTTGCGCAATGCGGAACAACGCCACAACTTGGTCATTGGGCACAACCATCGTTTGTTCTGGTCTCCCAATATCCACCTGGATACCTGTACGTAGTGCGAACTCGTTTGCTAACTGAATAATGGCAACTTCAAGACCCAAGGTATCCAGAATCGAAGGGCGCAAGTCATGTGAGATACGCCTTACTTCTGTAATTGCTCCAGCAAGACCAGCCAGCCCCTTACGCAAATCCGCCACGGCCCCTTCCCTGCCATTTTCCAACTTATGCTGAGCCAATTCGAAATGAAACTGGGTAGAAACCAATACCTGAGATATGCCATCGTGCAGCTCTCTTGAAACGCGTGCGCGTTCCTCTTCCTGCAAGTTCACAATACGATGCGCCATGGCCTTCAGCTTGCTGTCCGCCAAGCGATGCTCGCTGACATTCAGCGCCACGCCACCCATAAACACCAGCAAGACGGCTACCAGGGTCACACCACCCAGCCCCAGCATCGTCGCATGGACATTGTCGCGGGCCCGTTCACGCACCATTGCCGTCGCATGCTCCACATCATCAAGATAGATGCCCGTACCGATCATCCAGCCCCATTGCGGGATCATCACCACATAGCCAAGCTTCTCGGTGACTTGGCCACTGGATGGCTTGGCCCATTCATAACGCAAATAACCATCGCCATGGCTGGCACTCTCAAGCAGGTCCCGTATCACCAACCGCCCTGCTGGATCTTTCAAGTCCCAAAGTGGCTGACCTACCAATTCCGGCTGACGGGGGTGGACAATGTTGCGGCCATGGACGTCGTACGCAAAAAAGTAACCGTCTTCGCCATAATTGATGCTGGCCAGGATATCCTTTGCCTGCGCCTGGTTTTTCGCTTTATCGCCACCAAGCGCATATAACGGCGCAATGGAACTGAGGGCCAGCCCCAGGTGATGCTTCAATTCGGTCCGCTTGGCCACCATGAAGTTCTCTTCGATCAAAGCTGCCTGATGCTCAGCCAATTGCTTGGCGCGATACTGCACCAATACCGCCACTGCACAAATCGACAACACCAGGGGCAATACGGTAAGGGCAAGAATTTTATATTTGAGCATCATCAACTTTGCGGCATCGCACTACGTATTAATGCGTAGCACTGTCCAGTAGTACTGCGAATTCTAACCCAGCCGGAAAACACGAATAGTAGAGTCAAAACTCGGCTAGCTGGGACTCGCCCCAGCACCTAGATAAAATTAAATAGCGCTGTTTAGAACCTCACCACGCAGTTATGGTCAGGTTCTAAGAGCCTATTCACGATCTGTCATGAGCAGCTGCCAACAGGGCGCAGAGCAACGCCGAAACCAGAATGTACCTGGGTACATGAGGATTTCGAGCAGCACATAAATCCTGATCACAGCTGCGCAGTAAGATCATGAACAGGCTATAGAAGTGCTCATCGGCTTGGAGATTTACCATGCACCACCTTTCACGCCACGCGATTTTCGGCGTTATTGCAGCCATCGGCGCCTTCGCACTCGGTACTGTCGCACTGCATCGCGGCGAATCCATCAATGCGCTATGGATTGTTGTTGCCGCCGTGTCGGTTTACCTGATTGCCTACCGCTATTACGGCCTCTTCATCGCCACCAAGGTGATGGAACTCGACCCCAAGCGTGCTACGCCAGCCATACGTCACAATGATGGCCTCGATTACGTGCCAACGAACAAGTATGTGCTCTTCGGTCATCATTTCGCCGCCATCGCCGGGGCGGGTCCATTGGTTGGTCCCGTACTTGCAGCGCAACTGGGTTACCTGCCCGGTATGCTTTGGATTCTGGCGGGTGTTGTGCTGGCCGGTGCTGTGCAGGATTTCATGGTTTTGTTTATCTCCACCCGGCGCGATGGCCGCTCGCTAGGCGATCTTATCAAGTCCGAGATCGGCGATATTCCAGGCGTTATCGCCCTGTTCGGCACGTTCATGATCATGGTGATCATCCTCGCCGTTCTGGCGCTGATTGTGGTGAAAGCCCTGGCGGAAAGCCCCTGGGGTGCCTTCACTGTGGCGGCGACCATACCCATTGCCCTCTTCATGGGTATCTATACCCGTTATATCCGCCCCGGTCGTATCGGTGAGATTTCCGTCATCGGCTTCATCTTGCTGATGCTGGCAATCTGGGGCGGCGGACACATCGCAGCTGATCCATACTGGGGTCCAGCCTTCACCTTCACTGGTGTACAACTCACCTGGATGTTGATCGGCTACGGATTCGTCGCTTCTGTGCTGCCGGTATGGCTGTTGTTGGCACCACGCGATTACCTATCGACCTTTCTGAAGATCGGCACCATCGTCGGTTTGGCCATCGGTATCGTATTGGTAGCGCCCGAGCTGAAAATGCCAGCCATGACCCGATTCATTGATGGCAGCGGACCTGTCTGGGCAGGCAACCTGTTCCCATTCCTTTTCATCACCATCGCCTGTGGCGCAGTATCGGGTTTTCACGCACTAATCTCATCGGGCACCACACCCAAGCTGCTGGAAAACGAATCGCACATGCCTTTCATTGGCTATGGCGGCATGCTGATGGAAAGCTTCGTCGCCATCATGGCCTTGGTAGCTGCGTCGGTTATCGACCCCGGTATCTACTTCGTCATGAACAGCCCGGCTGCTGTCATCGGCACCACTGCCGAATCCGCAGCCACCGCTGTGTCCAACTTCGGCTTTCTGATCACTCCGGAAATGATCACGCAAACCGCCAAAGACCTTGGCGAGCACAGCATCATCTCGCGTGCAGGCGGCGCGCCGACTTTGGCTGTAGGTATGGCGCAGATTCTGTCCAGCGTATTTGGCGGTACGACAATGATGGCGTTCTGGTATCACTTCGCCATCCTGTTCGAAGCGCTGTTCATCCTTACCGCGGTCGACGCCGGTACCCGTGCTGGCCGCTTCATGCTGCAGGACCTGTTGGGCACCTTTGCACCCTCACTCAAGCGCACCGAGTCCTGGGTTGCCAGCCTCACCGCTACCGGTCTGTGTGTGGCAGCTTGGGGTTACTTCTTGTACCAAGGGGTGGTCGACCCACTGGGTGGCATCAACACGCTATGGCCGTTGTTTGGTATTGCCAACCAGATGCTGGCTGGTATTGCCCTGATGCTCGCTACAGTGGTGCTGTTCAAACTCAAGCGCGAGAAATACGCCTGGGTAACCATTGTGCCAACGGTCTGGTTATTGATTTGCACGCTGACCGCAGGTTGGTTGAAAGTCTTCTCGGATAACCCCAAGGTCGGCTTCCTCGCACATGCCCACAAGTACCAGGATGCGCTGGCCAAAGGTGAAATACTGGCGCCAGCCAAGAGCTTGGCCCAGATGCAGCAGGTGGTATTCAACGACTATGTCGATGCCACGCTGGCTTTCGGCTTTATCCTGCTCGTAGTCAGCATCATGCTGTTCGGCATCCGCGCGTGCTTTAAAGCGTATCGAGAAACACACCCGACAGCCAAAGAAACCCCTTTCCAGGCTGTAACAACAGCGTAGGCCAAAAACGTGTTCGACCAATTAAGCAAGTTGGGCAAATATCTGGGCCAAGCCGCCAACCTGATGGTTGGCGTACCTGACTACGAGGTCTATGTGCAGCATATGCGCCAGACCCACCCGGAACGCGAACCAATGAGCTATGAGGAATTCTTTCGCGAACGGCAGGAAGCACGGTATAGCGGTGGCGCTGGAAAGTGCTGTTAAAAACTTGTTTACGATCTTTCTGCGCAGCTGTGGTCATGGTCAGGGTTCATGTGCTGTGTTTCAGCTCACTGGCAGCTGCTCCCAGGTAGCTGTTCAAAGTCTCGCGAGCTAGAGCATGCTGGGGCTGTTTTAACGCCGTATTGCTGACGCACAGTGGACTCTGAATAGGTGCTTAAGCCGATTTTCACTGGAGATACCAGAGTACATACTCTCCCTTAGGAGCACCATGCAACCTACCCCTGTTACCCTCCTAACCGGCTTTCTTGGTGCAGGCAAGACAACGCTGCTTAACCATATCCTGCAAACAGACCACCGATATCGTATTGCGGTTATCGAAAATGAATTCGGGCCGGTGAATATCGACAGCACCTTGCTGATCGTATCTGCCAACGAAGTAGTCGAGATGAGCAACGGCTGTCTGTGCTGCACCATACGTGGTGACTTGGTCGCTACCCTGCGTACACTTCAACAGCGTAAGAAAGCAGGCGAAATCCACTTCGACCGGCTCGTGATTGAAACAACGGGTTTGGCCGACCCAACCCCTATTGCGCAGACCTTCTTCGCCACGCCCGATCTTACCGAAGCCTATGTGCTCGATGCCGTCATCACCGTCGTTGATGCTCTGCATGCCCCAAAGCAGTTGGATGAGCACTGGGTTGCGCGTAAGCAGGTTGGCTTTGCAGACAGGCTGCTGATATCCAAGACCGATCTTGTAGATGAAGCACAGGTCAGCATACTGAGTGCGCGTTTGGCAGCTATCAACCTGTCGGCCCCCCAGTATCGGTTGAGAAAAGGCGATGTCGACTTGTCCCCACTTTTCGATGTACGCGGTTTTCATCTGGATGAAGACCTGCTCCAACACCGGGTCGTAAGCCAAAGCTGCCTGTACACACCAACACAACCCAGCCTACGCACTACCTTCAAAGGCGCAGCGAAAAAGTCTTTTGCTGACGACATTGCCGCGCTGCACCTGCAACATGCCGGCCCGCTCGATCTTGGGCGCATCAGCGCATTCATGAACCACGTAATGGCCAAGTACGGCGACGATCTACTGCGCCACAAGGGTGTACTGGCTATCGCCGGTGAGTCCCGCAGGTTGATTTTCCAGGGCGTGCATAAGATCGCTGGTTTTGACTATGGCAGGGATTGGGCGGACTCTTCCCCGCGTTCGGACATCGTGCTTATCGGCCGTCAACTGCCGGGCGAACAGCTACAAGCTGACTTTGCTGATTGCATTGCAGTGGGGTAATTCCTGGCCGGGCAAAGATCAGCAACCCAAAATGAATAACGCCAGACTGAGCAAACCACTGGTGTGATCAACCCAATCCGGCGTTGTAACTGGTATTACGAATATCTTAGCAATGTTTACTTACGAGCAAGCCAAAATCAGCTGACTACGCCCGAACTACAGCGAGCATGGCGCATTTCCTCTCCCTCTGCGCGCGTCCTCTTACCGGGTATTGCTCACACTTCAAGAGGCCAAACACATGGGTGCGAGTAAATAACCGTGCTGCTTATTTTTTCTTACCTTTCTTGGCAGCTTTTTCAGCAACCCGAGCCTTGAAGGTCGCACCCGGGGTGAACTTGGGCACGGTAGTAGCCGCGATCTTCAGCTTTTCGCCAGTACGCGGGTTCTTTCCTTCACGGGCATTACGGGCCAGCGGCTTGAATGTGCCAAAGCCGACCAGCGTCACGCTATCGCCGTCGGAAACCGCCTGGGAAACTGCCTCCAGGAAAGCATCCAAGCAGTTACCTGCTGCGACCTTGCTCAGATTGGCCTTTTCGGCGATGACATCAATCAGTTCACTCTTGTTCATTGGTTTGCCCCTCAATCCTCAGATAGTTGAAAACGACCGACTACACCCCAGGCCGATCGAGCGCCAAGTCTACTCGAAGCAAATACGGTCTGGCGACGCGCAAAAGTAAGGCGTGCGGCATATTTGCACCATAAAACAACGGGCAACACATACCGGGCCATCCACCCCCGCATCAAGGGCCGTATCGCTAGTACACAAGCCATCTAATACAGGGAGCGCGTTATCTATATAGCTTGCGTATTGCAGAATGGCAGCCAGCAACAGCAACAATCTGCAAAATTAAATACAAGCAGTGTTCCGCGGTATGGCACAGCCACAGCCAAAATTGCATGTAAATGACTGGTCTGACTCATGTTTTTGGCTCCCCCGCCTGTATGCAACCCGGCTGAAAGCCGCTCTGGGCCTCATCTTTCATGCTTTGCCAAAACGAGCGCCAAGACAGCAGCCAACTTCAAGCCTTGCATCGCTTGCGTAGTATCTGCACCACACATAAGGGTGTTGAATCTGTACGGAAAATTGGCTGAACGGTCACCAGCCCAGGTAAAAAACCACCGCCATTGCCGGCGTCAAGCAACGGTTGGTTATGAGCAAGGGACAAAAATGACTAGGGTCTGTTGACGTTTTGACTTCGGTATATTGAAGAAGCGCAGCAAACCCGCAGAATTACGGTTCCTATACTAATCACCCTGCGGGTTTGCTATGCCCCGATTGATGCTCAGTGACGAGCT
>NZ_JBQXDJ010000103.1:0-9084 GCF_052601015.1 Chitinimonas violaceus
TTTTACAACCGCCAACGACGCCACTCTCGGCTAGGTAATTTGGCACCGGCGGTGTTTGCAGAAAAATTCAGCAGGCAATTGGTCTGCATTTGAAGTGGGTGTGTCTACGGTTGTCAGGACAGGTCAACGTAGACAAAGATGGTTTTTCGGACATTGTGTACACCGGTAGTGCGCTATGTTCCGAGGGTAATGCGACAGTAATCTGGTATGGGACCAAAGAGGGTTATGTTGTCAAACAGCCCACCAGTTGGCAGGTGTTATTGCTTCGTGTTGCACCGAATGGCCATGAGGCTATCAGTGTAAAGCAAGGGTGTTGTGCGATGTTGGCCGATATCTATTTCCAGGGAACCGTGGAGAATTTTCGACGAGATAGCGAAATTGCACTCCTTGCGAAGACGGTATTGCCCTTAAAGAAATACAGTCATTCCCTTCAGTTCAAAGTAAAGCGCGCGATAGAGCTTCGTTCAAGCCCTAAGCAAGAATTTGCTTGTTACGCATGACCCCTATGTTGGTTACCGCCCTGATACGGGTTCCCGCGCTGATACAGTCCGTGCCGGCTGGGTGTCAGCCGATCAGCTGACGCTAGTTCAAAAGTAAGGCTCCAGCAAAAATAACAAAGGCAAACGTAAGGTTTGCCTTTTTGCTGCAGCTCTAGCGGTTACGGGAAATGCAAATTGAGGGCCTCCCGAGCGTTGGCGCTGGTTTGTGCCGCCAGCGCAGACAGGCTGATATCACGCAGTTGGGCGAGCTCAGTTGCGATTTGGCTTAGATAGGCGGGTTCATTGCGTTGCATGTAAGCCCAACTCGGCGAAATATCTGGTGCATCGGTTTCCAGCACAATGCTTTCCAGGGGCAGGTCGGTGGCGAGGCGGCGGATATTGAGTGCCCGCTCAAAAGTAAGGCTGCCCCCAAAACCCAGTTTGAAGCCCTGTTTGATATATGCATCTGCCTGCTGTGGGCTGCCATTGAATGCGTGGGCAATACCTCTACGTACGCCAAAGCGGCGCAGCTGCTTGAGAACTTGATCTTGCGACTTACGTACGTGTAGTAGCACTGGTAGGTCGAAGTCGCGTGCCAGCTTAAGTTGTGCGGCGAAGATATCAGTTTGCCGTTGTGCATCCAGCCCGGCGACGAAGAAGTCCAGACCAATTTCGCCGACAGCAATGGGTTGTACTTGGGCAATGGCATTGCGCAAAGCCAGCAGGTGCTCGTCGCGATGGGTACGTTCATAGATAGGGTGTAGGCCTAAGGCAACAGGGCAGCCATAACGGCTGCGCATTGCCAGCGTGGCCGCCAAGGTCGGCAGGCTAATCGCCGGCACTATCATCTGGCTTATGCCTGCCTCCTGTGCGCGAGCTACCACTTCGTCTCGATCAGCATCGAACTCGGGGGCATCGAGGTGGCAGTGGGTATCGATGAACATGGTCAGGCAAGTGGATTGGATGCTTGAATTTACGTCCCCACGGGTTGTATCTGCAATCGATGGATGTAGAAAACCCGCCATATGGCGGGCTTCGTTTATGACTCAGGTCGGGTAGACAGAGGGCTGGATCAATCCAGATGCTCAAAAAGGGTGACCACCTTTTCTGCCCCTTGCGTCTGGCTGGCGATCTGGGCGGCATCCTGGGCTTCTTTGCGAGTCAGCAGACCCATCAGGAATACCTGTTTACGTTCGCTCACCACCTTCACATGCAAGGGCGAGAACTTGTTCGCTTCCACCATCCGGGTTTTGACGCGGGTAGTCAGCGCAGTATCGCTGGCACGGGCTGAGATACTGGAAGGCAGCATGATGGCCAATTCGTTGTAGACCTGACGTACGTCGGATGTGTCTCGCGCTACTTTCTCTATAGTTGCCTTGGTAGCCTCATCTGGGACTTCACCACTCAGCAAGACGCCTTTGTTGTAACTGGTGACATTGACGTGGGTATGGTTGCCAAAACGGTCGGCAATCTCCTTGCCAATAGCCTGTTCAACTTTCTGGTCGCTCCACACCACCGCAGAAGCGCGACGATCCTGGGTGACGGCAACACCGGTACCAACACCAGCCACCAGTAGTGGGAAACAAGCGCTCAGCTGGCTGGCGGCAAGCAGAGCAAGGACAAGTGTAGATACACGTTTCAGCATTGGTCTTATTCTCCGTCGAGCAGGATGCAGTCGATGGCATCGCAAAGGCTATGGATTAAAAGCAAATGGGTTTCCTGAATACGAGCGGGGCGAGCCGTAGGCACATTGAGCTGGATATCTTCGCCCACCAAAAGTTCAGTGATCTTGCCACCATCGCCGCCAGTAAGCGCAATGACAGTCATTTGCTTCTCGTGCGCTGCATAAATGGCTTCGATGACATTGGCTGAGTTACCGGACGGAGAGAACGCCAACAGTACATCGCCCGGCTGGCCGATGGCACGCACCTGCTTGGAAAACACCAAGTCATAGTCGTAATCATCGGCAATCGCGGTAAGCGAGGCGGTATCGGTACTCAACGCTACGGCAGGCAGACCAGGGCGTTCCTTTTCAAAGCGGCCTATCATGCGGGCGGCAAAGTGCTGTGCATCGGCCGCAGAAGGGCCATTGCCGCAAGCCAGCATTTTATGGTCGCCCATCAGGGCGGTAACGATACGCTCTGCCGCTACGGCGGTGGGAGCGGCCAGCATTTCACGGGCATCTTCCTTGGCTGCTATGCTGTCCAGAAAGTGTTGGTTGATACGGGCAATCAAATCCATATTGTTAGATCTCAATAATGTTCTTCAGCCAACGCGGCTCGGTAGTGCCATCCAGTAGTACGGCATCGAAGCGACAGGGCGGGGTACGGCCGAGGGTGGCAAGATATTGCTGGGCTGCGGCTACCAGCTTGGCTTGCTTGCTGGTGGTGATACTGGCAGCGGCATCGCCAAAGCGGCCAATGGCACGGCTGCGGACTTCCACGAACACCAAGGTGCCGGCATCGTTGGCGATCAGGTCCAGTTCGCCCATCCGGCAGCGCCAGTTTCGCGCAATGATACTGACGCCGCGCTGAACAAGGTATTCCGCTGCCAATGCTTCAGCTGCTGCTCCCTTGGTTTGTGACATGGCTTTCCAAATCTGTTTGTCTATCCGCAATACCGTATAACACGCGATGGGGCAGGACATGCTACTAGCGTGCGTGAATTAGTTCGTGATCCGGCACGCGCAACAATCAGTACGGTGAAGTACAGCGCATAAGCCCGAATACACTGGTGTACATGAGGGTTTTGAGGCGCATATCAACCCCGATCACGGTTGCGCGGTTAGATCGTTCAACGGGTTCTGAGGGAGTTAGTTGGTAAGCGGGCTTGTTGCTGCCGGGTCGACTACGGGTTCGGGTTCAGGCTTAGGTGTGCGGGGTTGGCTGCCGACCTCGCTACGAAGCAGTTCACGGCTGAATTGACCACTGTCGGATAAACGTAAAACGCCGGTTACCCCCTCCAATTCGATATTGGCCCCTGGTGCTGCTGTCACAAGCTGCAAGCTGAGCCGATAAGCATCCAAACCCAGGGCATATAGCCGCTCCATATCGGGCGAGAGCGGCTTGCTTGCATGTTTGAATTGCAGCATGTCGTTATGGTAGGGGTCGAGTAGCCAAGGCATATCGACAAAGCGCACACCCAATAAGTCGTTATTCACCACAGAGACACGGCCAAACTTACCGCTCCAGACTTGAGAGGTGGCATAAACAGGTTGATCAGCCCCAAGGTAGGGACGAATCAGCCGCGCTTTTTTCTGGTCGGCCGCCAGGAATATGGCATCTGGCGCTAGGGCGCGTACGTTTTCTTTCAGCCTGTTCAGGCCATCTTTACTCTCGCTGAATTTCACTTCTATAGGTAGAGAGCCGGTGATGCGATGCCACTCATTCGAAAAGGCTTCACGCGTACGTTTGGACAAAGCGCCGTCGGTTTCAATCAGCAAGGGTTTGGTGCTGCCGTCGGTCTGCATCAATCGCGCCATCTGGCGTGCTTCGGCTTCAATCGACAAACCCAATCCATACAGGTTGGATACGTTACTGAGGCCTTCCAGACTATTGAGCGCCAGTACAGGCACTTCAAGGGCGCCATGCTCGGCCAGCTTGGCGATTGCACCGCGAGTGAGAGGGCCGATCACACCGATGGCCCCATTGGCTACTGCCTGTTGGTAAGCCAGCAGCGCATCGTCATCGCGCTCGGTAGTAGGGTAGAGCCGCAGCTTGGGTGTGACTTCATCCCCCAACTTTTCCTCTGCAGCTTGTGCGCCGAGCTGTATCGCCTCGGCCGGCACCGCAAATGACTTTGCCTTGGTGGGCAGGATCAAAGCGATATGTGCCTGTGCCTTGGCCGGGGTAGTAGCTGGCGTTGGAGGCGTTGGCGTGACCTCTTCTGCGCTGGCCGCTATTGGCATGCCAAGGTAGAGTAGCGCCGCCGTTAAAACAGCAGTCCAACGAGAAGGAATATAACCGTGCATGGCGAGCCGTGGTTGATAGATCGACCTGCATTATATGTGGTGGCCACTCCCATCGGGAATCTGGCCGACTTAACGCCGCGCGCGCGCGCTGTACTTGCCCAGGTGGACGTCATCGCTGCCGAGGATACGCGTGTGACCGGACAGTTGCTGAAACATTTCAGCATCGATACCAGAATGATCTCACTGCGTGAGCATAACGAGCATGAGGCTGCGGATAAGCTCATTGAACGCCTACGTGCAGGTGAAGCGGTTGCTCAGGTTTCGGATGCGGGTACGCCAGCGGTAAGTGATCCTGGTGCGCGTCTTGTAAAAGCGGTACATGCGGCGGGATTTCGCGTCATCCCGGTGCCAGGTGCTTCGGCGGTGCTGGCAGCGCTTGCCGCCGCGGGTATGCAGTCCCCGCGCTTTCAGTTTTATGGTTTCCTGGAGCCCAAAACGACGGCCCGCCGCAAAGAACTGGAAGGGCTAAAGCAGCTCCCACACACCATCGCCTTCTTTGAGGCTCCGCACCGCATCGTTGATAGCTTGGCCGATATGGTTGCTGTGTTTGGACCAGAGCGTGTTGCCGTTGTTTGCCGGGAGCTTACCAAGACTTTCGAAACCATCCGCCGTGCGCCCTTGGGCGAACTAGCTGCTTGGGTAGGTACCGACAGCAATCAGCAACGCGGTGAGTTGGTCGTGTTAGTTGAGGCCGCACCCGCTCAAGTTAAGGACGATGCTGCTGGTTTCGACAATATTCTTGCACCGTTGGTGCGAGAGCTGCCTGTTAAGCAAGCTGTTAAATTGACAGCAGAAATTACCGGCGGCAACCGCAACATCCTCTATGAACGCGCCCTCCAGCTAAAAGAAGATGCGAAAGAGGGTTGACCGACTGTGGGTGGGTGGGCATAATGCGCCCCTCACTCAGCCCGGGTGATGAAATTGGTAGACGTAGGGGACTCAAAATCCCCCGCCGCAAGGCGTGTCGGTTCGAGTCCGACCCCGGGCACCACTTTAGTTGATGCGGCTTCCAGCGATGGGAGCCGTTTCACTTTCCGCTCCGCAAAAACAGCCCCGCTCCGCAAAATGAATTGCTCCCGTAGTAAATTGCGTGCGCACTGATGGGTGTTTAAGTCGGCTGTGTGAGCTTCACCAGCTTGCCGGTGCGATGCCGTATGTAGTCCGCTGTCTGTTGTTCCGTCGTGTGGCCAAGCAAGGCGTTGGCGGCTTTGATACCGCCCATGGCGTCTGCGTCAGTGCCGGCTTTGGCGCGTAAATCACGAAATTGCCAAGTCTGGCCGCTCAGCGCTCGCGCTTTCTCGAATCGATAAATTAATTGGCGATAAGTAAAGCGCGTGCCGTCTTCATACGCGAGGAGCTGGGAGTTGCGGTTAGGCAATGTCTGTTTCCTGGCCAAGGCTCTATCGAGCACGATTTGTAGCGCACCCTCAATCACAATACGTAAACGTGCCTTGGTTTTATTCTGCTTAATCCATAACATGCCTCCTCGAATATCGGTGGTATTAATTTTCAGCACATCTGCAGGGCGTTGGCCGATCAGCAACGCTAAATCCAGTGCCAGCCTAAGTAAGTCATCCGAAGCCTCCCATACCGCTTTATATTCGGCATCATCCACATAAGTATCACGTGGATTTTCCTTGTGCCCCTTGATACCCTGGCAAGGGTTGGTTATGGACGTATACCTCCATTTTCTCGCATGATTCCAAATGTGGGAAAACAGCGCTTTCTCGCGATTGGCGCGAGTTTTGGCGGTCTGGCCGCGCCAGGTTAAATATTGATCAATGTGAAATGGTTCGATATCGTCAAGCAGTGCAGGCGGATTATCGAAGAATTTATAAAGATTCTTGAGTTCCCGAAAATTGTCCCTTTGCGTGGCCTCACTCTTGGTGGGCACAATTTCACGGAAATAGCGTTCGGCCGCATGACGAAACGTAATTTTGCCGGCCGCAGGTGTTTCTGTTTTTTCCAATTCCGCCCATTTGCGAACAGCCTCAATGAAATTCTTGCCTAGTGGCTCTTCGTGGCGGGGTATTCCGCCTTGGTCGTAGTAGTAATACACCGTGCCAGATCGTTGTTTTCTGGCACGCATTCGCGGGGGCAAATTCAGGTTTTTGGTTGGTTTTCTGCCCATTGGTTAGGCTGCCTTTTGTAAGGCCCGCGGCGACCAGGCTGGCTTTGATTGTTCTACTTTCCCGGTACCGGTTACGGCTGCAACGGCCACGATAGGCCGGCCTGCTGCGTTAACCACGAAGGGAATGCCCGAAGTTCTTAACCAATTAATTTGCCGTTGATTCCGGCTTAGTCCTGAGCGACCACCTTTGATACCGCATAGTTCTGCCATTTCGCCTTGTGTAAGAAATAATCGGTTGTTAATGGGTGGTTGAGGATTAGTAATATGCATGTTCAAATTTGGTTTGTTTGCCGTGGAGTTTTCGGTATTGCGCAATTGACTCAGGTGGCCATACACCAACGTCAAGGCTATACAAGTCAAATGGCGTAGCAATGCTAGTTAACCGAAAGTAGCTTAGTTCTAATTCTCTAGGGCTTGGGCCATATTTCGTTTTAATTCCTCGAATGGCGCAGAGTCATATATTGCGTTAGTGAGAAGTTCAAAGGTTAGGTTTTTTTCTGTCATACATTTTTCACCCACGTATAAGACTCTTCAATGTGGCGTTGAGTCTTTTTAAGTAGATAAGCAATATGGTTTAGGTCTTGGATTAAATATTCTCGGCTAAGACTTTCATATTTGGTTTTAGAATCTTCTGGATAAGTTGAGTAAATCCTCTGCTCTTCCTTAACGATCCCTTCTACTTCGTTGAACAGCCTTGTAGTCCTTCTGGTTATGGATTCAAGTTTCTCAAGTCGTTGATTTTTCATTTGCATATTTTCTTGTTGAGATATCAGACGGGTAGTAACTTAACTAGTGTTGCGTTTTCGTGTTGTTTATGAGGTTGATCGTTTGTGAAAAGTCTTGTGGGTTGAATGGATCAACTGGCAAGAAGTTATATTTATTTCCTTCGGGGCAAATGGCTGTGTAATAGGGTTTATTTCCCCAAGTGCCAAGGCTCGAATCAATCCAGCGAAATGTATTTAATTTTTCAATTAATACTGAATCAATTGACCTGCAATAAATGACAATTAAGCATGTGACGGATTCGTCAATATGAACGCACTGATAACAAATAATGCCTGATTCTCTTAGTTTATTTTTTAACAATTCGTGTAAGTCTATTTTCTGTTTTGCGGCAATTAGACTCTTTATTTTGTTTTTGCATTTATTCATTTCATCGTGAAAGGTATTGTCGTAAGCGGACATTTAGTTATCTTTTCTGAGTTGAAAGAACAGGTGGACTTTTACGCTAGCTACATTGGCCAGTTGGTGGGGGGGGCAATGCGTTGTCACCTGGGCGAGTTAGCAGTAAGTGTTTTCAAAGGCTTTTTGCGCATTGTTTATTCGCTCATAGGTTTCACGAGCATGCCAAGGCCAGGAGTTCATGTTGGCTCCGTAGCTATCGAACAGCCTGTCTAGTCGTGCCATGCGCTGCTTGGCTAGAGCCTCTTCCTCGTCAGTTGGGCCTGCCAAGTGTTTAAGCTCGTCCAATGTTCCAGCGCTGCGAATGGCATCTAGCAACTGGTCTACGGTGAAAGTTTGTTTTCTCATGGTTTGTACCTCCTCGAATATTGCGGGGAGTAATAGACGTCATTCGGCACGGTTAATTTCTTTCGATTAGAAAAATCAGGGTTTGTAGTAAAAAAAAGATGGACACATGGAACGCAGCACTTACACCGTCTAGGAATGGATGTGGCTTATCTATGTGGCTAGGCGTTAAGGAGTTGGGAGAGCTTTCCGAGTGGCGCACGATGCTAGCTCCGGCCAAGCCTGCGAAGTTGTGCCGCTTGACGTTGGTAGTCATCGCGGCAGTCAGCGTCGCAAAACAAGCCAGTAATTGAAGCCTCGCAGAAGTGACAAAAACCGGTTTTTACAAGGGGGTTGATGTTGTGTCGTGCAACTGCCAAGTACGTAGTTAGGTTCTGTTCTGCTGCTTCGTTGGCCAAGTTGTTGCGGCTGACCGAAAACTGACCCAGCCAAAGTGCTAGTGCCGATTCAAAACTGACCCAGGTGTTCTACTTGCCCTGCCTAATTTCTAGGCAGGAGAGAAAGGGTGATCACCATGGAAATGTTAGGCAAGGTTCGGCGGATGTATCTACGCGACAAGCTGTCGCTACATGAGATTACCAAGCGCACCGGTCTGTCGCGCAATACCATCCGAAAATGGCTTCGAATGCCAGAGGAGCCGGCGCCACCCACTTACCAGCGAGCAGCGTCAGCTGGGAAACTCTCTACCTTCTACGCCACATTGGAGCAGGCACTCCAGGCTGATTCCCATCGGCCCAAACCGGATCGACGCACAGCCCGGGCGCTGTTCACGCAAATCAAGGCGGAGGGTTACCAAGGCGGTTACAGCCAACTGACAGCCTTTATCCGTGCCTGGCGCGGTCGTAAAGGTAGTGCACTGCACGCCTTTGTACCGCTGCAGTTTGCGTTGGGTGAGGCATTTCAGTTTGACTGGAGCGAGGAGGGGTTAGTGATTGGCGGCCTCTATCGCCGCATGCAGGTCGCTCACCTCAAGCTCT
>NZ_JBQXDJ010000104.1:0-8742 GCF_052601015.1 Chitinimonas violaceus
TGCCGAACTGAGCTAGGAGCTCGGCGGGAATTGCCGGCAATTCCACCGGCTTGGCTTTCGGTTTGCGAGGCATACATTCTCCTTGGGAGCATGATATGCCTTGAACACGAAATTACTGACAGACCCGGACAGGTCAGTGCGTCAGCAATACGGTGTTGAAAACACCCTCGGAATGCTCATTTACCACGCGTAAACTCCGCTTCCTTGGCCGTTTTCGCCTTGTCTTACTTTAGCTCGCGAGACTTTAGACAGGTTCTTACGGAATACCTCATTTCCCATCACGTAACCAAATCCCGCCTTGCTTGTACGATTCGGCTAACGTGCTGGACGCTCCGTTAAACATCAAAACTAGAAACAGCAACACCTCATGCTCGACGACATCAAGAAAACTCTCTGGGCCACGGCCGACAAGCTGCGTGCCAATATGGACGCTGCTGAATACAAGCACCTCGTACTTGGCCTCATCTTCGTCAAATTCGTATCTGACACTTTCCAGAGCCGCCGCGAAGAACTCACTCGCCGCTTTGCCGACGAGGCCGATGATTACTTCCTGCACGATGCCGACGACGAGCTGATTGCCGAGGAACTGGAAGACTGCGATTTCTACCGCGAAGTGAATGTATTCTGGGTGCCCGAAGCTGCCCGCTGGGAAAGCCTGCGTGCCAATGCCAAACAAGCCGACATCGGCAAACGCATCGACGATGCCCTGGCTCTGATCGAAACAGAGAACCCCAAGCTCAAAGGTATACTCGATAAACGTTACGCCCGTACCCAGCTGCCCGATGGCAAATTAGGCGAACTGGTAGACTTGGTTTCCACTATCGGCTTTCGTGAAAACGCCAGCGCTGCGCGCGATGTGCTCGGCCAAGTATACGAATACTTCCTCGGCCAGTTCGCCAATGCCGAAGGCAAGAAGGGTGGTCAGTTCTACACTCCAGCCAGCATTGTCAAAACCCTGGTGGCAGTGCTCGCCCCCCATCACGGCAAGGTGTACGACCCATGCTGCGGCAGCGGTGGCATGTTTGTGCAGTCCGAAAAATTCATCGAAGCGCACGGTGGCAAGCTCGGTGACGTCAGCATCTACGGGCAGGAGTCCAACCCCACCACTTGGCGCTTGGCTGCCATGAACCTCGCCATTCGCGGCATCGACTTCAACCTCGGCCGCGAACCGGCCGACACGTTTGTGCGCAACCAACACCCCGACCTGCGTGCTGATTTCATCCTTGCCAATCCACCGTTCAATATTAGTGACTGGTGGCATGGCAGCCTCGAAGGCGACCCGCGCTGGGTATATGGCACACCGCCAGCAGGCAACGCCAACTACGCCTGGCTGCAGCACATGCTGCACCACCTCAAACCCAACGGTCGTGCCGGCATCGTGCTGGCCAATGGCAGCATGTCCAGTAGCCAGAACAGCGAGGGCCAAATCCGCGCTGCCATGGTCGAAGCCGACGTGGTGGAAGTAATGATCGCGCTCCCCGGCCAGCTGTTCTTCAACACCCAGATTCCCGCCTGCTTGTGGTTCCTCGCCAAGCAGAAAACGTTACGCCGTGGTGAAGTACTGTTCATCGACGCCCGTAAGCTGGGCCGCATGATCAGTCGGGTACAGGCTGAGTTCACCGATGAAACCATCGACCGCATCGCCGCCACCGTAGCAGCATGGCGGGGTGAAAACGCCGAGGTATACCAAGACCAGCCTGGCTACTGCCGCAGCGTGCCGCTGGCCGAAATCGCCGAACACGGCCATGTGCTAACACCGGGCCGCTATGTGGGCGCAGAAGAAGTCGAGGACAACGACGAAGCGTTTGCGGACAAAATGCAGAAGCTCACTGAAAAGCTGGGCGAACAGATGGCAAAGGGTGCGGAACTGGATGCCTTGATTCGGCAGAAGCTGGGAGGGCTGGGGTATGAGTTTTGAAATGCTCAAGCCCTTGTCACCCGTCATTCCCGCGAACGCGGGAATCCAGATTGCGCCGGCGCTACCATTGCACTGGATGCCCGTTTTCATGGGCATGACGGCGAAGGGCGCGGAACTGGACGTGGTGATTTGGCAGAAACTGGGGAGTTGGCGTATGCATTTTGAAATTCTCAAACCCTTGTCACCCGTCATTCCCGCGAACGCGGGAATCCAGTAACCCTGGCACCTATGATGCAACCCGCCGTTTACATCCTTGCCAGTCAATGCAACGGTACGCTTTACATCGGCGTGACCAGTAATCTGGTACAGCGAGTCTGGCAGCATCGAAACGATCAAGCGGAAGGGTTCACCAAAAAATACGGCGTGCATACCTTGGTTTACTACGAATTACACACCGAGATGTACGCGGCAATAACCCGCGAGAAGCAGCTCAAAAAATGGAATCGGGCATGGAAACTGGCGCTGATAGAAAAACAAAATCCAACATGGCAAGACCTATAGCCAACGATTATTTGAAGCCCGTCATTCTGGCAACATGTCGTCATTCCCGCACAGGTGGAAATCCAAATTGCGCCGGCGTTGCCATTGCACAGGCTGCCTTGATTCGGCAGAAGCTGGGAGGGCTGGGATATGAGTTTTGAATGGCCACACGTAACGGTTGAGCAAATCGCCGCGCCATATGCTTCAGCCTTGGCAACAGGTCCATTCGGATCAAGCATCAGTTCAAGATACTTTGAAACTAGCGGCGTACCGGTCATTCGGGGTTCGAATCTTACTTCAGATATTTCTGTACGTCTGATAGATGAAGGCTTAGTTTTTGTTTCACAAAGCAAGGCAGAGGAGTTTCAACGATCAGTTGCACGCTATGGTGATTTAGTCTTTACCTGTTGGGGGACGATCAACCAAGTCGGTCTAATAGACGATCGGTGCAAATACGACACGTATATCGTATCTAACAAACAAATGAAGCTAACGGTCGATCAAACAAAGGCAGACCCTCGCTTTATTTACTACTTGTTTTCCAGCCCAGATAAGCAGACCGAAATCCTAGATAACGGCATCGGCAGCTCTGTTCCTGGATTTAACCTGGGACAACTCAAAAAGCATGAGTTTCTTCTTCCCTCTTTGGGGGAGCAGCGACTCATTGCTGACTTTCTAGAGATGCTCGACGACCGCATCACACTCCTACGCGAAACCAACGCCACGCTGGAAGCCATCGCCCAGGCGCTGTTCAAGTCCTGGTTTGTCGATTTCGACCCCGTCCGCGCCAAACAGGAAGGCCGCGCGCCTGAAGGCATGGACGAAGCCACCGCCGCGCTCTTCCCCGACCGCTTTACCGAATCCCCTTTGGGTTTGGTGCCTGAGGGGTGGAGGATTGGGACGTTGGCTGATCTAGCAAAACTGAATCCAGAGTCTTGGACTGCAAAACGACACCCGCAGACGGTTGCCTATGTAGATCTTGCTAACACCAAAGACAACTCGGTTACAGGCATTGCCGAATTTACTTTCGATGAGGCACCAAGCCGTGCGAGGCGGGTATTGCGGAAGGGAGATACCATCGTTGGTACTGTTCGGCCAGGCAACCGATCATTTGCGTTCATTTCCAATGCTATACCGAATCTAACCGGCAGCACGGGTTTTGCAGTACTTCGGCCCACAAAGCAGGAACACACGGAGTTCGTGTTCTTAGCGGCGACTTCTGATAGAAACATTGATTATTTGGCACATTTTGCCGATGGTGGGGCTTATCCCGCAGTTCGCCCAGAAGTAATTTTAAGCCTTCAGTCAATCGTTCCTAATGAAACAGTACTGGCCGCATTCCACTCAGCCGCAGAATTGATTTTTGCAAAGATTGGTACAAACCAACTACAAGCCCAAACCCTCGCCGCCCTCCGCGACACCTTGCTCCCCCGCCTGATCTCAGGCCAGTTGCGCTTACCAGAGGCTAGTTTAGCCTTGGATGCACAACTCGAATTAGAAGGTGCTGCATGATGAATGCACCATTGAAGATGACGTTGAAAGAACGTGTATTAAGTCAGTTAAAAGCAAAGGCGGGGGAAAACTTTACGTCGGCCGAGATTGCGCGCTTGCTGATGGCGAGCTACCCCGACTTCTGCCAGCAAAAGCTGAACAATAGTAAGGCATTGAAAACCCAAGACGATTTGTTTTGGCAGTTGCAAGCCGAAATAGGTGGTTCGCTCACTGACTGGGCCAGGCAAGTGCCATCGCTACGGACGCTGGAGGGCAAGCCACGGCGGGTGTACAGGTCGGATAGCATGGATGACGTCACTGTAGGCAGCGCGCAAGCCAGCGCCTTTGCAGCCGAAACCAAATCGGCCAAATTGGTCGAAAAAGCGCTTTATCCGCTGTTGCAGCAGTGGCTATGGAGCGAACACAAGCTATTGTCTATGCGTATTAGTGAATCCTCTTCCAAAAAAACCAGCACGGCTGTCAGTAATGTTTGGCTGCATCCGGATATGGTGGCGATGGAAAACCTGACACAACATTGGCAAGCCGACTTGCGCGAATGTGTGCGCAAGCGGGGAGACCTGCAGTCGCGGCTCTGGTCGTTTGAAGTCAAACTACAGCTTGATCGCACCAATGTGCGGCAGGATTTCTTTCAGACTGTGTCCAACTCCAGTTGGGCAAGTTTTGCGTATTTGGTAGCCATGACCATTACTGGCGAAGCCATGCGCGAACTGCGGCTGCTCTGCGCAGCCCATGGTGTAGGGGTCATCCAACTTGATCCCGGCGACTTGAGTAATAGCCAGATTGTTGTGCCAGCACGAGAGCGGGCTGCGGTGGACTGGGATACCTGCAACCGTCTGGCCGAGATCAACCCGGATTTCGTCAGTTACCTCAGGCGCGTGCGCAAGTTCTACCAGACCGGCGAGGCGACACCGCATGATTGGCAGATGCCTGATGTGACCGAATCAGAAAGCATGTGAAGTGAGACGCCATTTTGCCCTTTGATCGCAGCCAACCCTATAACGATCTCCCCTTGCTGCCGCCGGCTTTCGAGTTGGAGACCAAGGCCGTACTCAAGCAGGCGATTGTCGCCAATCGCGTGTTGGCCAATCTACGTGGCTTAGCTGCCAAGATTCCGAATCAGGGGGTGTTGATCAACAGCATCTTTCTGCAAGAAGCGCGGCTATCGTCCGAGATTGAAAATATCGTCACCACCAATGACGAACTGTACCGTGCTGCGGCAGATGCAGATGGTAAAACCGATGCCCATACCAAGGAGGTGCTGCGCTACCGTGAAGCGTTGTACTTTGGCTTTCAGGCACTGAAAGACCGTCCGCTGACCACCAATCTATTTATAGAACTGGTGCAGTTGATCAAACAAGCCCAGATCGGCATTCGGGCTATCCCAGGCACAGCACTCAAGAACGATGTCGGGGCGGTTGTCTACACCCCGCCGGCGGGTGAATCGGTGATCCGCGACAAGCTGGCGAACTTGGAACAGTTCATCCATGCCGAAGATGACATCGATCCACTGATCAAGATGGCCGTGATGCACTACCAGTTCGAGGCGATCCATCCCTTCCCTGATGGCAATGGTCGTACAGGGCGAATTCTGAATTTGCTTTATCTGGTGGAGAAGCAGTTGCTCGATATTCCGGTGCTGTTTTTGTCGCGTTACATCATCAGCAACAAGGCCGGCTACTACGAAGGCTTGCGGCGAGTGACCGAAGAGCAGGATTGGGAGAGCTGGGTGCTATTCATGCTACGTGCAGTTGAAGTAACCGCACAGCAGACCTTTGATCAGGTCACCCGGATTCTGGATTTGATGGAAGCCGTCCGCACCAGGGTGCAGATTGAAGCCGAAGGTATCTACAGCAAGGATTTGATCGAGGTGATCTTTCACCAGCCGTACACCAAGATTCAGTTTCTTGTCGAAGCCGGTATTGCCAAGCGGCAGACGGCATCGCGGTATCTACAGGTACTAGTCGAGCTAGGAGTGCTGCGTGAGCAGCAGGTTGGTCGAGAGAAGTACTACATCAATGAGGCACTGTTTAAAGAGCTGACATATTGAATAGGGAATGCTCAGATCGACATATCTTAATAACGTGTCGATTTTTAATGAATTTTTAAGCATGTTTCGTGAATGTGTCGATTGCATCGACACATTACCGCAAGAAGCGAGAAGCAGTCATGTACAGAAAATCACGATCTCTGTACACGTTTCGGCGAATATGTACAAAAGATGGCATTTCTTAACCATAAGTTATCTCATCGGGCCTAATTGGAAACATGCATGACCGAAGACCAACTAGAACAAGAAGCCTTGAGCTGGCTGGAAGACGCGGGTTACACGATCATCTGCGGTTACGACATTGCCCCGGATAGCGATGTCGCGCCCGAGCGCTTGGACTACCGGCAACCCCTGATGGTAGAGCGATTGCGCGCTGCGATTACCAGACTGAACCCTACTGTTCCACAGGTCGCGCGCGAGGATGCGCTGAAACAAGTCATGGACTTGGGTACTCCCTCACTGCTGTCGGCCAATCGCCACTTCCACAGCCTGCTGGTGAATGGTGTGCCGGTGCAGTACCAGAAAGATGACGAAACCCGCGGTGACTTTGTACGGTTGATCGACTTTGCCGATATAGCCGCCAATGAGTGGCTGGCGATCAATCAGTACACCCTCAAAGGTCCCAGCCGCCCGGATATCGTCCTATTCATAAATGGTTTGCCGCTGGTGCTTTTAGAGCTGAAGAACCCGGCAGATGAATCTGCCGATATCTGGAAAGCCTACAACCAGATTCAAACCTACAAGGAACAGATTCCTGATGTATTCCAGTACAACGAACTGCTGGTAATCTCAGATGGCAGCGAAGCAAGGTTCGGTGCGTTGTCGAGCAATGCCGAGCGCTTCATGCAGTGGCGGACGATTGATGGGGTAGCGCTCGATCCACTCGGTCAGTTCAATGAGTTGGAAACCTTGATTCGTGGTTTGCTCAAACCAGCCATGTTGCTCGATTATCTACGCTTCTTTGTGCTGTTTGAGGATGATGATGATGATGACCTAGTCAAGAAAGTGGCTGGCTATCACCAGTTCCATGCGGTACGTTCAGCCATCGATCAAGTAGTGGTCGCTTCTCGACCCAGTGGTACACACAAGGGGGGGGTGGTCTGGCACACCCAGGGCAGCGGTAAGAGCATCACCATGACCTGCTTTGCCGCCCGAGTAATGCGCGAAGCCGCGATGGAGAACCCAACCATTGTGGTCATCACCGACCGCAACGATTTGGATGGCCAATTATTCGGTGTGTTCTCGCTGGCGCAAGACTTGCTGCGTGAACAACCAGTGAAGGCAGAAACCCGCGGAGACCTGCGCGCCAAGCTGAGTAATCGCCCCTCAGGTGGTATCGTGTTCACCACCATTCAGAAATTCATGCCGGGTGAGGATGAAGACTCCTTTCCTGTACTCAGCAACCGCAGCAATATCGTTGTCATTGCCGATGAGGCACACCGCACACAATATGGCTTTGAAGCCAAGTTCAAGACAGTGCAAGCAGCACGTATCGCGGCCAATAACAATATAGTGCTCAAAATCGCCGAACCTGCAGCGCCCTACGAGTTGAAATCCCAGTTCCAGGTCGGTTATGCCCAGCATCTGCGCGATGCTCTGCCCAATGCCACCTTCGTGGCATTTACGGGTACGCCGGTATCCAGCGAAGACCGCGATACCCGTGCAGTGTTCGGAGACTACATCCACATCTATGACATGCAGCAGGCGCAGCAGGACGGCGCCACTGTGGCGATCTATTACGAGTCACGTCTCGCCAAATTGAGCCTCAAAGAGGTCGAACTGAGCGGAATAGATACCGAAGTGGATGAACTGACCGAAGATGAGGAAGACAACGAGCAGTGCAAGCTCAAATCCAAATGGACTGCACTTGAAAAAGTTGTCGGTGCAGAACCACGTATCCAGCGAATTGCCCAAGACCTAGTCGCTCACTTTGAGGAACGCAGCAAGGTACAAGCCGGTAAAGCGATGGTCGTGGCAATGAGCCGAGAGATTTGTGTCCATCTTTACAACGAGATCATCAAGCTACGTCCAGATTGGCACAATGAAGACCCCGAAAAAGGCGCCATCAAGATAGTGATGACCGGCTCTGCCAGCGATAAGCTGCTGCTGCGCCCTCACATTTACACCAAGCAAATCAAAAAACGGCTGGAAAAACGCTTCAAAGACCCACTAGACCCGCTACGCCTCGTCATCGTGCGCGATATGTGGCTTACCGGTTTTGATGCGCCCTGTATGCATACGCTCTACGTGGACAAGCCGATGAAGGGCCACAATCTGATGCAAGCCATTGCACGGGTGAACCGGGTGTTCAAGGACAAACAGGGCGGGCTGGTGGTGGATTACATCGGCATTGCCAACGATCTGAAACACGCCCTCAAAGAATACACTGCCAGCAATGGACGTGGTCGGCCTACGGTGGATGCGCACGAAGCCTACGCAGTGCTCGAAGAAAAGCTCGATGTGCTGCGCGCCATGCTGCATGGCTTTAACTACAGCGACTTCCTGACTGGCGGCCACAAGCTGCTGGCCGGTGCCGCCAATCATGTACTCAACGAAAAAAATGGCAAGAGGCGTTGGGCAGATACTGCACTGGCCATGAGCAAAGCATTCAGCCTATGTTGCACTCTAGATGAAGCCAAAGTTGTACGTGAAGAAGTATGAATCCCCCCGGATAATGAGGAGGCTCCATTTCTTGAGAGAATGGAGTTATGAAGAAGCCAACCAAGTATTCGCCAGAAGTCAAAGAACGCGCTGTCCGTATGGTTTTTGAACATCGGTCAGAGTA
>NZ_JBQXDJ010000105.1:0-1469 GCF_052601015.1 Chitinimonas violaceus
ACACGGACAGCGCCAAAGCCGAACGCAAGCGGCTCGGCTATCCCGAAGTCTTGGCTAACGTGACCGCGGACCAGCTCGATGCATTGCGCAAGCAACACGCCACCACCTATGCCTACGACAATGCCGGCAGACGCATCAGCAGCACCGATGCCCGGGGCAGCAAGACCCGCTATTACTACGATGAAGCGGGTCAGTTGCGTTACACCGTCAATGCCCTCGGTGAGGTGCGTAAGACCGATTACACCGCCTTTGGTGAAGTCAGCAGTACCACCGCGTTCACCCAGCGCTTGGGCGATCTGACTGGCATCGACGGCGGCTTGCTGACCGATGCCTTGCAGACAAGGTTGGAACAGCTGGCCAATGCCAACGAGGACAAGACCAGCCGCATCAATTACACCTTACGCGGCTTGGTCAAGGAAGCCCTGGACAGCTTGGGTAAGACCACCAGTACGACCTACACCGCCTTCGGTGAGATTGACCGTCTGGTCAGCCCGATCGACACCGGCAAGGTCACGACAACGCGCTTCCAATACGATGCGCGCGGCAAGCTGATCTCGACTCAGCAGGATGCGGGCGGACTGAATCTGAGCAAGGCAACCGAATACGATGCGTTTGGCCGTGCGGTGGCGGTGACGGATGCCAGCGGCCACACCACCCGTACCGACTACGACCGGCTCGGCCGTACCGTGGTCGTTACCGATCCCCTCAATGCCCGACGCACCACCACCTACGACGCCTTCGACCGTGTCCTTACACAGACCGATGCATTGGGCCACACCACCACCACCGCGTACGACAGTGCCAACCGCCGTATCACCGTGACCACGGCCGATGGGGTCAAGACCAGCAGCGAGCGTAACCGGCACGGTGAAGTCATCCAGCTCACTGACGGCAATGGCAACACCACGACTTACCAGTACAGCGCTGACGGCAAACTGCAAAGCACGACCGATGCGTTGGGCAATACCAGCCGCAAGGCTTACGACAGTGTCGGCAACCTGATCAGTACGACCGACGCCAATGGTGTCGTCACGCAATACCAGTACGATGCGGCCAACCGGCAGCTGCAAAAGCAGATCGACCCGACCGGCTTGAAGCTGACCAGCAGCGTGACCCTGGATGGACAGGGCCGCACGGTGACGAGCACCGACGCCAATGGGGTGATCACCCGCAACCACTTCGACCGCCAGGGTCAGCTCAGTGCGGTGGTGGTGGACGAAGGTGGGCTGAAGCTACGTACCGAATACCGCTACGACGACCAGGGTCGTACGCTCAGTGTCACCGAAGGCGCAGGCACCCCGGCAGCGAAGACCACCTCGTATGGCTACGACAAAGCGGGGAGGCGGATCAGCGAAACGGTGGACCCCAATGGGCTGAAGCTGACCACCCACTTTGAATATGATGCTGCGGGCAATGTGGTAGCCAAACGCGATGCGAATGGCAATGCCACCCGGTTTGCCTACGACGCA
>NZ_JBQXDJ010000105.1:1562-8623 GCF_052601015.1 Chitinimonas violaceus
GGGCACATCAAGCGAACTGGGTCGTCAAGTTCAGGCCTTTGCGGATATCAATGGTGATGGCATCAAGGATGTCATTGTGCAGTCGGATAGACAGCTTTACGCCGCCTATTCGATCAAGGGTCTGCTGGCAAAGGGAATCGGAACCATTCGGCCGGCGAGCAGTAGTGAGGATAAGACCACTGCCTACGCCTACGACAAAGCAGGGAGGCGGATCAGCGAAACGGTGGACCCCAATGGGCTGAAGCTGACCACCCACTTTGAATATGATGCTGCGGGCAATGTGGTAGCCAAACGCGATGCGAATGGCAATGCCACCCGGTTTGCCTACGACGCAGCAAATCGACTGGTAGGTCAGATTGATGCACAAGGCTATCTGACGGAGTACCGCTATGACGCCCTAGGGCAGAAGACCGCCGAGACCCGTTACGCCACCAAGGTCTGGGACGACACCAACAGTCCCTATTCTTCGTTGCAGCGTATCACCGTGGGTGATCCGGGTTATGCCGGCCAACGTTGGTTCATTGATATGAACAACGATGGCCGTGCGGATTTTATCCGCACGGTGGGGGCACTCAGCGGAGCGAACAGCCAAGCCGCGGTCAGTTACGCCAATGGCCAAGGTGTGATCAATGACCAAGGGATACGCTTCTTCCCGATCACTAACTGGGGACCGGAAGGGTTGCGTTGGTGGGCCGATGTGACGGGAGATGGTGTCGGCGACTTTATTCGACGCACTGATGGCGGTAGTTCCGCCCAGACCACCCTGGGCAACACGCAGGGCCCAGTGAATTGGAACCTGGATGACTGGGGGTATCCGGGGCCTCGTTGGTGGGTGGACTTTGATGGGGATGGCAAGGCAGACTATCTGCGAGCTGTAGGTGAACCGAGTGGACCAGGCAGGCTGCTCCGTGTGGACTTTGGGGCTGAAGATGGCACGACCATCCGTAGGCAGCCACTGTTTCTGGGTCCCGGCGACTGGGGTTATGAAGACCGTCGTTGGTGGGCGGACTTCGACGGAGATGGCAAAGCGGATTATCTTCGTGTCGTAGGTGATAAGACGGGACCGAATGCCCATTTGGCAGTCACCCTGTCCACGGGCACTGGACTCAAGGGGGACGGTGCTTATGAAGCTTATACCTTGGGCGCTATTGGTCAGGCCAATCGACTGGAACCGATTGACTGGAATGGCGATGGCAAGCTGGACCTGCTGATATACAAAGACGACGGGCTATATGCCTCCCAATTCGATGGGCAGCGCTACAGCACCCCTTTCCTCGTCAATCGTGATTTGGGCACATCAAGCGAACTGGGTCGTCAAGTTCAGGCCTTTGCGGATATCAATGGTGATGGCATCAAGGATGTCATTGTGCAGTCGGATAGACAGCTTTACGCCGCCTATTCGATCAAGGGTCTGCTGGCGAAGGGCATAGATGCGATCCGACCTGCGAGTGACAGTAAGGATCAGACCACCACTTACACCTACGATGCAGCGAACCGTAAGCTCACCGAAACCACCGATGCTGTCGACATCCGCACCAGCCCCGATGCCGCACCGCAACGTGTCCAGCTGGTCACGCGGTTTGACTATGACAGCATGGGTAATCTCGTCAAACGCACTGAAGCCGCCGGCATTGCCGGCATGGAGCGCGTCAGCGAGTTCGCCTACGACAGAGCCGGCCGGCAGACTACGCTCAAGCAGGTGGGGTTCGGGACGGTAGGCAGTACACCGGAGGTCGGTAACGATACGATCTACAACGGGACTGATCTGAACCGCACCAGCCTGGGTGAAACCCCGTTTACCCCAACCAGTACCACCTATTACGACAGCTTCGGCAATGCCGTGGCACACGAGGATGTGGGCGGCAACTGGCGTTACAAATCCTACGACAAGCTCGGCCGCATTATCCTGGAAACGGATGGCGAGGGCTATCTGACTGCCTACAACTACGACGCGATCGGTAACCGTACTTCGCTGGTTCGCCATGCTACCAAGCTCGATCTGGCGCCTGGTCGCAAAGAAGGTTACGACCTGAACCAGGAACGGTCAGCACTGCTGTTGCCCGATCGGGCCAGCCCGTATGACCGGGCGATCCTTTACCGCTACGACCAGGCTGGCCGGGTGATCGAGACGGTGGAACCGACTGCCTATCAGTTGAACCTGCAGGGCAACCTGGTGGAAGCGTCGGCAACCGGCAAGACCACGCGTAACCAGTACAACACGCAAGGATTGCTCATCAAGCAATCCGTCCTGGTCTCCCACGTCGGGACAACCCAGACCTGGGCCGACACCACTTTCTATTACGATGCGGCGGGCCGTAAGGTAGGGCAGGTCGATGCCGAAGGCTATGTCACCCAGTGGACTTATAACAGCTTGGGCAAGATGACGCGGGAAGTGCAATACGCAGCCCCGCTCAGCACCCAAGTCGCTGACTGTGGTCCAGGGGAAACAAACACGGCATCGATGTTTGAATTGCTGGTCTCCTCGGTGGTCAACAAGACTGACCCCGGTACTGGCGTGAACCGCAGCACCCGCTATGAATACGACAAGCTCGGTAACCGTACTGCCGAGATTCGCGAGAATATCGGTGGAGCGACTGTGAACGCCCAGGGGGGGGTGAGCTATACCAACGCTGACGTCGCCACCCGCAGCCGTTACGACCAATATGGCAATGTGATCGAAACCACCGATGCACGGGGTAACCGGGTATTCAACTATTACGACGCCCTGGGTCGGATGAGCCATCAGGCACAGGCGTCACAGCGGGTTGGTAATACCGACCACTACATCGTCACGCAGTACGAACGCGATGCGCATGGTAATGCGGTACGTACGACACGGTTTGCCGACACGATGACCTTGGCGGTGGGCGCAGAGCGCCCTGGCAGCCTGACTGTACCTGCCAGCAACAGTGGCGACCGCATCGAACAGCGCCGTTTCGACCTCGCCGGCCACCAGACCGAATACCGTGTAGACCTGCGCGCCGAGGATGGTGTGCTCGGCAACCAGATCCTGCAGAAGACCTTCTACGACAAGTACGGCCGTACGGCGCTGGAGTGGCATGCGGGCAAACAGGCAGGGGCACACAAAACACACGTAGATGCCGGTGTTTTGCTGACCACCAACTTGGTTAAGTCATTTGAGTATGACCGCGTAGGGAATCAGATCAGCACAAAAGAACGTTTCTCGCCACCAGGGGTGGTATCTGGTGATGCGGGGCAGAAAGAGAAGAAAACCGAGGTCATCTACAACGCCTTTGGCGAGATCACCGAGCGTAAACTCAACGGAATCACCACCAGCCAATATGATTACGACACGGCGGGTCGCATTTGGCGTCGTCAGGAAGCCGGCGTATGGACGGTGCAGTACTACAACCCCATGGGCTGGGAAGTGGCGCGGATTACCTCGCCCGATGAAAACGCTTTCTCGGGCGCCATTACCCCGGCCAGTCTGGCGCATACAGCCGTACTGTCCGGTAACCAGCTGCAAACAGAGGCCAGCGGACGATACCGCCGTACTTATACCCGCTACGACAAGCTGGGCCGGCAGATCAGCCAGACTGGTCCCGCGTTCACGAGCCGAGCCATCGGCAATACCGGCCTAGGATTGCAACTGGGCAGTCACGCTGGCCGAACCGTCATTCAGACGCCGGCTGATCTGGCAAACGAAGAGACAAACATCAAGCTGCGTTACACCGATAAAGCCGGGCAAGTCGCCTTGCAAGGTTTGGTGGCAAGTGTTGTGCATGTTGATGTAGCCGAGTTTGGTTTGAACAGCGGCGAAAGCATCCTGTTGCAGAAGGTCAGCCTGCCTTATGACTATCAGGCAACGGCAGGTACAAGCGAAGCGGACCTGATCGGCCATGCAGCCGGAATTCAGCACTATCGCTTAAGCCGCATTAACGACCAGTACTTCTTGAATCCGGAAGAAAAAGTTGTTAGCGCCACCTACCGCCCGACTACCCAAGCCCGCTTTGACCGCTGGGGCAATCGGATCAGCCTCACCGACGCCAGTGGTGCAGATACACGTTGGCATTACAACAGCCAGAACCAGTTGCAGGACGAGATCAGCGCAACGGTCGACAAGCAGAAAAATGGCAATAGCTCGCATGGCTCGGTGATCAAACGCTATGCCTATAGCCATACTGGCGATCTGATCGGCAGTTGGGATGGTAACGGCTATCTCACCCGCCAACAGTTCGACCAGTTTGGCCGTCTGGCCAGAACCACGCATGGCATATCAACCGAGAAACCGGAAGGTTGGGCAGGGGATGAGCATGCTTATGACCACCTTGGCCGATTGGCAACGACGGTAAGCAATATCGGCGACCGGCCGCTGGTTACCACCTACGATTACAACCGGCTGGACCAGCGCATTCTGGATCGCCGGCAGGGTGATGTGAATCGCCAGGCGCTCAGCGCAAGAGCCACCCCTTCTGGACCAAACTGGACCACGAAGGTATTGCTCACCCACTACGGTTACGATGCTGCCGGTAATCGCGTACGGGAGAATCACCTCGCGGAAGACGATACAAATGCCCAGCAAACGACCTGGTATGCGTATGGTACGCACGGCAAGGTCACCGACGTCGATGTGCTGCTTTCCACCCACGCACACAACACAGTTTACTCTGGAACGCGCCAGGCATTTACCTATGATCAGCAAGGTAATAAAACGAAAGAAAGTACTTTCTCGCGTTTTAACAACGATTACGTGGAAGAAAGCAAGAGTTGGCAATATGATTTGGCCACCAATCGCCTGACCAGCCATACCGATCTCGGCGGCAACACCTACAACCACTATCGGTATAACGGGCTGGGCCAGGTTGACCATTTTAACTATACGGTGGCCGGTAAAGACCCGATCACGCGCAGCCACCTGTATGACCAGGCAGGTCATCTGATTGAGCAGATCGACTACCGCGGCATGGACGTGCTGGGCGTACAGCGTTCCCGTTACGATGTCATGGGGCGTGTCCGCTTTGAATCAATGTCCCGACCCGGAAAAGGCAACTGGTATCAGGCGACCGACTATGATGCCTTGGGCCGTGTCCAGGCGGTATATGGTCCGACCGTGGCGGCACAGTATGGTTACGACGCCAACAGCAATCGCACCTATGTGAAGGGCATGCAATATACCAACTCACTTGTTGCTGGCATCCCGGATAAGGAGCACCACTACAGTTACGATGCATTGAATCGTGTCGTTGTAAGCCGGGGCTCAGTGAAGAATGGCACTGTTGAGGTTACAAATGGAAAAGGTGAGCGACTTTCCTATCGAGGCAGCAGTCAACAACGCACTGAAGTGTGGCGAACGACTGAGAATGGCAACCAGCAGGATAGCTTTACCTACGATAGTTTTGGGCAACAGGTCGACACGTATCGCCTGGATACTGCCGTCAACATCATGCACCCTGCGCTCAAGACACGTCGGGAATATAACTATCTGGGCCAAGTCACCTTGGAGGATAGCTATAGCGCAGACGGCCGACTTTCAGAGCGCACGCGTAATGCCTACGAAGTGACCGGGCAAGGACGATTGGCACGGCAGGAGACCCATAAGCTGGATGGCAAAACGCAGGCACAGCTCGATGCGCTCCCATTAAACGCCATCGTGCGGCTCACCGACTATAAGCCGAGCACTACGGTGCTGACCAACACCTACAAGGGCAGCAAGCTTACCAACTATACGTACGACGACTACACACACAATGTGCGGACGGATTTCTCGTTTGATCACCAGGCGTTTGAAAGCTGGCGGGAAGTTAAACAGCATCGTACCAACGGGACGACAGAAGGAAGCGGGACCAGTATCTCGACATTGGATGATTACGGCAACGTGATCTCCGTCAGCGACCCCCACGGCAGATTCAAGCAGCGGAATATGCTGGTAGACCTGAACGGCCGGGTGCTGCAGAAAACCAATGACAACGTGGCGGCGCACAAGGTCAACTACCTCTTTGTCGGTGGCAATACCGTGGCATCGAGCTATGGCGCAGGCGAAGAAGCCAACTTCGACTACACCAGTGCAGCACGTACCGGCACCCAGGCGCCGAACACCCAATCGATCTATACCGTCAACCAGGGTGACACGCTACGCACTATTGCGTTTGCGGTATGGGGCGACAGCAGCCTGTGGTACTTGATCGGCGATGCCAATGGCCTGACGGAAGGTGCCGACGTATCGCAGCCAATCGGTAGAAACCTACGTATTCCAAATGCCGTGTCGGCAGCCAACCGTGCGGACACGTTTGCGCCGTACAACCCCAGCCGGCTGGTGGGTGACACCACGCCGGGCTTGCCACCGCCACCACCGCCCCCCAAAGGCAAGTGCGGTGGACTGGCGCAGGTGATCGGCATTGCCGTTACCGTTATGGCGACCCTGGCAACAGGCAATCCCGCCATTGGTGCAACTGCAGGCGATATGGCGCGGCAATACAGCTATGCCGCCTTCAACAACCAGCTCGACTATGGCGACCTGCTGTTACGTGGTCTGCCATTCGGCATTATCGGTGGGGCGATACTGGGGGGTGACCTGAAGCGTCCGCCCGGGTTCACCAAGGATTACGAATACGACTACAAGAGTACGGTTAGAGCAGCAGCGGCAGCGGCTATTTCGGAGTACGGGGTTAAAGACAATATCGGGTGGGCAGGTGCCGCCAAGTATGCCGTGCAAGGCACGGCCATGTATGCAACCAACTACGGCTTGAACCGCTTACAAGGCAACGACCCGACTTTCCGTTGGCGTGAAATTGCCGGTGCCGCGCTGGGCAATCAGCTAGTAGGAGATTTAGCAGATAGTGGCAAACTGCCTGATGCAAACGGGGTTGTCGGGATGTTTGTGAACAAGATGATCCTCGGCGCTACCTATCGTACGGTACAGATCGCCATCAATGGTCAAGGCAAAATGGAGTTTGCCAATATCGCTGTTTCGGCGTTCGGGGATGTGCTGGGTAACAGCATTGCCGGGAATGGTCGTAACTGGGTGGGACCTGCCAAGCCGGTCGTAGCACCAGTGAGTGGGTCGTCAGGTCGTAACTGGCTGTTGGATGACATTCCAGACG
>NZ_JBQXDJ010000106.1:0-8478 GCF_052601015.1 Chitinimonas violaceus
CCTCTGCCTCCTTAAGCACGGTGATGATTTGGCTGTCCGAAAATCTCGATTTCTTCATTTTGTAGAACTCCCTCTATCCGAGAAAATTCTACTTCTGCACACCCCTATTTTCCGGGGGGATTACCGTTCCCGGTGATCGTTACGAGCATACCGGCATGCTTTGTATGGTCACTGTCCTTAAGTGCATAGAGTTAATTGTTTTGCAACAACTCTTAGTGAAAACTTGGATATTCAATATATTTATGAATCAAATTTGCAATTGTTGGTGTCTTTATTGACGCATAAAAAGGCACTGGAACAGAATGAAAGAAGTTAGAAAAATTAGTTATTAATGTTGCTTGTGCAAGGTGGATTGATTTGGGCTTGGTTCGGAAAGAAGTTTTAGAACATCAGTCGCACAGTGTAATTGGAAGAGTTGTTCTAAGGCATCCCAGATCATTTTTCTATTTTTCGATCATAGTGGCGACGTTAATTGTTGCCATCATCTTCCTAATCTTATTCAAGGACTTTACGAGAAAGATTAAGGCTACTGGTGTTCTGGTACCAGACACAGGCTTAGTTAGGATTTTTCCTCAACAAGCAGGCCGGGTAGTCATCCGATATGTGAAGGAAGGTGAACAGGTTAAAGCAGGTCAAGCCCTGTTCTCACTGTCTGCGGAAAGACATACGCAGTTGGGCTCTACTGCCGCTATGGCGGTCATGTCGATCACGGCACGGCGGGAAAGTCTGAGGAATGAGCTACGTTCTCAAGCTGAGCTTTACCAGAAAGAAGTCAGCACACAGAAACAGCGCCTAACTGATCTATCCGAACAACTCGCACAGCTAAAAACAGAGATTACCGGCCAACGCTCACGGGTAGCGCTAGCAGAGGCAACGTACAAGCGGTACCAGGAGCTTGCAAAGTCTAACTTTGCACCTGAATTGCAGGTTCAGCAGCGGGCTGATGAACTCTTAGCGCAGCAAGGTCGCCTTGCCTCACTGCAACGAAATGTCGGTGAGCTTGAAAGCCTAATTACAGCTACCCAAGCAGAAGTCATTGCACTCCCGCTTCGTGAAGTAAGTAAGCGCTCGACTTTGGAACGAAGCATTTCCGCATTGGAAGCTGAAGCCGCGGAGTATGAGGCTCGACGAGAACTCATCATAACCGCACCTACTGATGGGGTAGTGACTTCGATACAGGCCGAACCAGGCCAATTTGTTACAACCGAAAATGGTTTGGCGTCGATTATTCCGGCTGGCTCAAAGCTAGTGGCGCACTTCTATGCTCCTTCAAGCGCTATCGGATTTGTACGCCCTGGACAAGCCGTGCAATTACGTTACAAGGCGTTCCCTTACCAAAAATTTGGCCAACATGATGGACTGGTTACAGAAGTGTCTCGCAGTGCGGTAGTAACCAAGTCCCAAGCCATAGGTGAAGCTCACTACAGAATTACCGTAGTACCACGACAACAACGCATTACTGTCTACGGGAATGCAGAGTCATTGGTACCTGATATGCAGGTTGAAGCCGATATTTTGGTCGATAAGCGACTTATCATTGAATGGATGCTAGAGCCTCTATTCTCAATAAAAGGAAAACTAAGCTAGTTAGCCCATCAAAATAAATAACTCATTATTGCTAATTACCGGTGAATTCTAGATATTTTATTTTTCACTCACTATTATATTGCGATAAATTTAAGCATATCATTAAATAAATCAATAACAGGCAATAAAAATTCAACCTACGGCATAAAACTATTCAAATGTCCATAATGTAAACCACCAGATGCGTGGTTAAAAACTTAGGTATTAATATTTGGCTTCGCATATATGTGGCGAACATTAAATTAATCTAATACTAGCTTCCACCTTTATAAATAAGAACTAAGCTTCCCCGAGGATTCAGGCATGTCTGTAAAGCTATTATCACGCTTATTGGCGGTAGTATTTTTCCCATTTTCAATTGCAAATGCAGCCACCATTGGTGACGATCCTGTCATTACGGTTGAAAAAGAAAATTACTATTACAAGGTAGAGGTGGATGGTAACTACACTGATGTTTCTGAATTTCAGTATCTCTTGAATGAAGAGAGAGCCACTAAAGATAATGGGCAAGAGTACATTTATTTAAACAAGCAATTAGATAAGCTGGTCTCAATCGAAGCCTATACCATTAAAGCTGATGGTAGAAAAATTAAGGTAAAAGAAGAAAATATCAAAACTCAATCCGACCCGGTATCGGGAAATGCACCAAAGTTCAACGACATCGAATACAAGGTGGTGGTGTTCCCAGACTTAGCCGTTGGTGATCGAACCTACATCAAGTATTCACGCAAACGGCAACCCATGTTTCCGGGGTATTTTAATATCATGAATGCCCCTGGTTTCAATCCTTATAAAGAATCGATTGTTACCTACGACTTGCCTGAAAGCATGACGCTAAAGTCATTGGCTAGAGGGTACAACCCCGTTCCTGTTAAAACGGCAACAGGCAGAAAAGTCTATGAATGGCGTTATGGTCTAACCCCCAAAAATCGTGTGGAAGCGGATGCCGTTTCTTACTTGGACTATGGCGACCAGGTACAAGTCAGCACGTTTAAAGACTACGCCGAGCTAGCACAAGCCTATGAAAAAAACGCAGATGGCAAAGCGAAACCGAACCAGCAAATCCGTGACCTAGCGATAGCGTTAACGAAGAACACCAAAAGCGACCGGGAGAAGGCACTCATTCTGTCTGCCTGGGTACGGAAGAATATTCGCTATGTGGCGCTCTATCTTGGACGCGGCGGCGTTGTGCCACATTCAGCCGACGAAGTATTGAGCAACCGTTACGGCGACTGCAAGGACCACACAACCCTGCTGGAAGCAATGCTGGCGGCTGTAGATATAGAAAGCACGACTGCACTAATCAACAGCGGTGACCGGTATACGCTGCCAGAGGTGCCGCTTACCTCTGCATTCAATCATGCGATTACCTATGTTCCATCGTTGGAAATGTACACCGATACAACGACCCCTCAAATCGGGGCGGGTTATTTACCTCCCTCGTTATTAGGTAAGCCGGTGCTGCTGACCAAAACAGGGAAACTGTCTCAAACCCCAGTTACGCAACTTGGTGAAGCAGTTACGCAATTTAGTTATGTGATTCAAGCAGATGGCGTTGTAAGTCTTGATGCTACACAAACGCTCTATGGCTGGGGCGCAGAGTTTAATCGCTACCAGCTAAACAATATGCCTAAAGAGTACGAAACCACCTTGGTTACCCGACTACTTGCTAGGAATAATTTAAGGGGCGAAGGAGTCATTGCACTTGGTAAAGAGCAAGAAAACCCGGATCAGCAAAGTGTGCTTTGGAATAGCAAGATTGATAACTATATCAATCTAACAGGGACAGCTGGCGTTCCAATAGTAAGTAGTTTAGCTGGCGGGCTAACTGATGTGATTACCTACTATGGGCTTGAAAAGACTAGAACCCAACCCTTTAAGTGTGGCGCTTCCAAAGTAACAGAAGAAACCACCTATACAATTCCTGCGAATGCAAAAGTTATTAGCATTCCCAAAGGCATTGCATTGGAAGATACTTTTTTCAAGTATTCTTCAAGCTATCAAAAGACAGACGAGGGCTTTAAAGCTCTCAGGCACCTAGAGGCAAAGTCATTGGGTTCAGCGGTTTGTAGTGTTGAAGACTTCAAGGCAATGCAAAACGTATTAAATCAAATCATGCGTGACTTGAAAAGTCAGGTAATCGTAGAGGGCTAAGCCATTTAACGAATCATTCTTGTGGTTTGCAATTTAATTTTACATGTCCTCGAATCAGTAAAAGCTATTTCTTATTCGGCGGATTTTTGTAACACCACAGGAATTGAACTTGAAGCAAACATCAAAAAAGTGAAAGGATCAAGTATATATGCGCAAAATTCTGCATATAGATACATTTGCTCTTTGCATCGTGTATTTATCTTGTATGTCCTCTTTCTTTTATGTTAAGTGGGACGTACTTCGCCAATCAGCGGATACAGCAACGCTCTTAGTCGGAATTAGCGCCTTTTTAGTTATTACTCTTGGACTGGCGCTTATTTGGATTGCAAAGAATACAGACGAAAATGGAAAACTTAGAATTAAGTTTTTCCGATAAAGCCGCAGTGTAGGCCGGTGTAATTAATAGTCTACTTCACAATTCCAACTTTATTATAAGTGGGAAACTTCGAGGAGTTCAAATGAGAGTATTAAATGAGTTGGAAGTTATGGCCATTGCAGGCTCTGAAGGGAGAACAGCATCTGAAGCTACAGGTGTTGGTGGTGCTTTAGGCGCAGCTGTTGGTGTAAGTAGGGCTTCTTCTGCTGGTGCTTCATGGACCGGTCGAGCGCTTGCAGGGACCGTCGGAGGCATGGCTGGTGCAGGTCTTACGTCGGCAGCTTTTCTGGGCTGGGATATCGGTACTGCAATTAATGACAAGTACGGGAAAGAAATTGGCGATTTCATTTGGGAAAGCACTCAAGGCATTAGCGGAAGCAGTGGCGGAAACAGCGGTGGTACCTTCACTGTAAGTGGTGGGCATGGAAATAAAGGCACCAAAAAATGGCAGGACCTTGAGACCTAATTTTTAGATCTCAAGTCAGTCTTTTTCTCACATGTACTCCAGTGTGATTTATTAAGCTTTGCCTAGGTTGAAAAATGAGAAGTCTGCTTGAAAATGAAGTAGCAGTTGTTTCCGGTGGTAAGCACTCGACGTTAAGCGCTGACTATGCAGCAAAAATGTCAATTTTCTTTAGTCCGGGTGTTAGCAGAGCTGAACACAGCCAATACGCTGAAGAAAAATATGATTTGAGATTAGGTTATTCCTTAATGCCTAACGCCTAGTAGTACGAAGGTACACCATCGGTGTACCTTTTGCATTTTATCAAGATAAATATATAGCAATGTGGATGTGCAATAAGAATTGCAATAATTTGATATGTCTCAATTGAATTTCCGCTTTAGTAAAAGCCTTCCCATCCTCCTGCAATCGGAAGCATCGGAATGTGGTCTGACCTCGCTGGCCATGGTTGCTAACTATCATGGGCACCACACAGACCTGCTTACACTTCGTCGTCGGTTTACGTTGTCGCTGAAGGGTGCAACGCTCTCCCAAGTCATCCAGTTCGCTAACCAGCTGCACTTGGCAGGCCGGCCACTCCGGTTGGAGCTGGAAGAACTATCGCATCTGCAGACGCCGTGCATACTGCACTGGAATCTGAATCACTTTGTGGTTCTTAAAAGTGTCAGCCCTAAATGGGTGGAAATCCACGATCCGGCGTTTGGCTATCGCAAACTACGGTATGAAGAAGTCAGCAAACATTTCACAGGCGTTGCGCTTGAACTATCTCCGACGCCTGAATTTGAAAAGAAGACCGAAGTTAAACCGCTAAGCCTGAGAAAGCTTGTGGGTCAGGTCGTTGGTATGCGGCGGGCAATAGTTCAAGTGCTCGTCCTTTCCCTTGGCTTGGAAGTGCTGGCCGTTCTTGCCCCTTTCTTCCAGCAATGGGTTATCGATGATGTCATCGTCTCGGAAGACCGGGACCTCATGCAGGTATTGGCTATCGGCTTTTTCCTGCTGATGTTGATACAAATGGCGATCCAGACATTTCGTGAATGGGTCGTCATCTATTTCTCAACAACGCTAAGCCTGCAATGGGTTTCTGGCTTGTTTACCCAGCTTACCCGTTTACCAATGCGGTATTTTGAGACTCGCCATATGGGCGATGTCCTATCGCGTTTTGGCTCTATCCAAGCCATACAGAGTGTACTGACCGCAACCGCCTTAAGCGCACTACTTGATGGCCTCATGGCAGTTGTCGCGCTGGGCATGATGCTGCTCTATAGCGTCAAGCTGGCGATGATCAGTTTTGCAGCGCTTGCGATATACGTACTGGTTCGCTGGATATCCTATGCACCGTTTAAAACGGCCAATGAGGAACAGATTGTTCACTCAGCGAAGGAAAAAAGCCATTTCCTAGAGTCGGTACGGGGTATCCAGACGATTAAGCTGTTTAACCGGGAAGATGAGCGACGCTCCCAATGGTTGAACTTGGTGGTAAACACGACCAATAGAGGGCTAGCCACGCAAAGGCTCGGGGTAATCTTTCATACGGCCAATGGCTTAGTGTTTGGCATCGAAAGTATCTTGGTGACTTACTTCGGTGCATTGATGGTGATGGACAACCAATTCACCGTTGGGATGATCTTCGCGTATGGCGCTTACAAGACCCAATTCAGCGGGCGCGTAGGTAGCTTGGTTGATTTGTTCTTTCAAATACGCATGCTGCGCGTTCATTGCGACCGATTGGCTGACATTGTTTTAACTGAACCAGAACCACACCATGCAAGTGGTTTGGTTACCAGGATCAATACACCCAGCATTGAATTGCGAAATGTCCGGTTTAGATATGCTGATACCGAACCCTGGGTATTAGATGGCGTGAATCTCCACATCCATGCAAGTGAATCCGTTGCCATTGTTGGCGCTTCGGGTTGCGGTAAGACGACACTACTAAAAGTGCTGCTTGGTCTTGTTCAGCCTACTGAGGGTGAGGTATTGGTTGGTGGCGTGCCCCTTAAGGGCCTTGGCTTACATGCCTACCGAGAAATGATTGCTGCCGTAATGCAGGACGATCAACTTTTTGCAGGCTCAGTCGTTGAGAATATCGCCTTCTTTAGCAATACCACCGATTTCGAACGAATTGAATTCGCAGCAAAGCTAGCTGCCATCCATGAAGATATCCTAGCCATGCCTATGGGCTATCGCACTTTGATTGGGGATATGGGTGCTGCGCTATCTGGTGGCCAAAAGCAACGACTCCTTCTTGCACGTGCCATTTACAAACAGCCACAGATTTTGTTTTTGGATGAAGCAACCAGCCACCTGGACATTTCCAGGGAGCGCCAAGTTAATGAGGCAATCCGTAGTCTGCAGCTAACCCGGATAATCATTGCGCACAGGCCCGAAACCATCGCCATGTCGCAACGTGTGGTTCGTATCGAACAAGGGCGGGTAAAACAAGATTTCGCCCAGGTTCCCACGCATTCCCATACTGAATTGGTGACCAGTTAATGCATAACCTGTTCAAACGTAGTACCCAAGCGCTTGTTGCTAACTTAAAGTAGTCGCTAACCCATCATTGCAATTCGAAATTAGCTGTCTATATTTTCAGTCCCTAACAGTAAAACCAACTCGCTTTCAGCGCACTTACGGTGCGCTTTCTTTTTGAGATAGCATATTCGAGCCTCGCATATGCTGGCTTGGGTAACAAAATAGAAAGGGGTATTACCCCTGAGAGATACACTTTGTTGTCCTATCCACGCCTATAGGTCCGTCAGTTGTCAAAATGTGACAAAGGCATCATTACTATGGCTGATATCGCTGTAGCGGTAGGACGGGTATCTGCTGACGATACCCAGGCAAACCCGTGGAGGCTGGACGCTGTACCGGTACTTGCGCAAAGTCGCCCTTACCTGCGAGTGCAGCCAATTGCTGCGGATCTTCGCCAGCTGCTGGCATGCCTCCCGGTCCAGCAAGTGGAATGGTACCGGCTGCCGGATTCTTCATATTCACCACTGCCGGCGTCTTCACCACACCCATGCCATCCGGTGTCGGCGTTTCGAAGTTCACGATCTTGTAGTCGGGAGATTGAATGTCCAAGCCACCGTTCAAGGCGAGGTAACTGGCGTAGAGCTGTCTGCCTTTCTCTCCGACTCGTTCTTCCGGGCTGAGCCGGTTGTACTGGCCAGCCAGATCGCGTTGCTTTTGGATCGCTTGGCGACGGTCATTGAATTCGGTCTGTGACATGCTCAAGCGTGCACCATCGAGTGCCAGCGCTTTGCGTTTGATGTCCTTTTCAAAGTCGAAGGACTTTCGCTGCAGGTCCATCTGCTGGTTAGCGCGGTGGTTGGACTGCCAGGCGCTGTAAGCCATGGCTGCCGCTTCCGGTCCCTGCATCTGGCCGAACAGGTACATCACCTGGTCGGCAGGCAGTTGGTGCTCATCGATGAGCTTGCCGTCCCGCATACGCTTGACCACAGCCCCACCGTCCTGCTGACGCGTCACTTGGTATTTCAGGTTGTCGTGGATGTCGTTATCAAGGAAGTTAGCCAATACGGACGTATCGCCTTGCTGGTAGGCATCGTATGCCTTACGGGCACGCAAGCTATGCTCCGTGACATAGCGTTGACCTGCCATATTGCGGATTTTCTCAGCCTCCTCGATTTTGCCGTGGGTCTCGAACACCATGGCGCGGTCTTCCAGGGCAGCAAGCTGGTCTTCCAGCGATACCGTTGCCTTACGTGGTTTGGCATCAGGAATACGAGCTTTGGCGCTACCGTCGGCGTTCTGCGGTAATCCCCCCATTTTTAAGGGGAGTCAGAAGTAGCGCTATGCGACCATGGCCAGCCGCTGTATTGGGGTAATACCGCCCAAGGCCATGTTAGGGCGTTCGTGATTGTAGAACCAGATCCAATCC
>NZ_JBQXDJ010000107.1:0-8454 GCF_052601015.1 Chitinimonas violaceus
TCAAAGGTGTTTGCATACCCCCCCACCCTTATTTCGTCGTCAGAAACGGGCGTCTCCGCTAAAACCCTGGTGGCGTCTGGCGATTCGCAGGCATCAGCACGCCGCACACCCCCCGCGTTGGGGCCGTGTTGGGGCCGCGTTGACCCCGCGAACTGGGGGTCTACCCCCCGCGAACTGGCTGTCGTACCTGTTGCCATCAGCTGGGTTACATCCAGTAACCCGGCCAATTGCGGGCTGTGCGTCGCTAAATCACCATCAAACAGCAATTCATACTCGAAGCTTTGCCCACGGCTACCGCGATGAACCAGCAGGTATTCCAGGGCGGCCAACCTATCCAGATGTAGGCGGCATTGGGTATCGGAGAGCCCGCTGGCGTGACGCACCTCGGCGCGGCTGAAGCGGATGTCCTGCACCCCTAATTGCGTCGTGTCGGCGCGCTCGCGCACCAGCTGCTGAACGCAGGCTAAGAGCTTACGGGTCTGGGGTGGCAACTCATCCAGGCTGCGCCCCAGCACGTCATGCGCCAGCTTATTGGCCTGTGCGATGTCCTGCGGGGTCACTTCCACGTACTCAATCTGCCGATCTCCCACCACCAAGGTCTTGATCGGGCGTTGGTACTGGTGCAGCAAAGCAATCGTGTCGATCAGGGAGAGATACTTTTCATGATCGCGTCGCGTCCGCGTGCGGTCATCCAGGAAGGTCAATTGATCCGCAAACGGGTTCACCACCGCCAAGGGGCGCAACAAACGCTGGGCATTACGTTGCAACGCCAGCACGGCGTCCTTGGTTTCCTTGCCCAGGAAGCCTTCCAGCGTGCGCCGTTCCCGTTGCCGACGATGAATCGCCGCCGTCTGCTCGCGCCCTTCGTCTACCGAGAGCACCAGACAGCGGTTGAGCAATTCTTCGTCGATGTCGATGGCCGTGGTAGTCATGAACAGGCTCATTGGGCCTTCTACCCGGTATTCCTGCGCCACCAGATTGCCATTGGCGTCTGAGCCCGTGCTGGCCATCGTCAACTCGCCATCCGATTGCAGCAGCTTCAAGGCATAGCTGGCACGGCTTGCGCCTTCCTCTTCGGCAATCGCCAGTATCTTGTGCTTGAGATTGGTCTCGCCCATGTAGAACAGGCTTTGCCCGCTCATGGCGGAGTAGCGCACCGTCTCTTCCGGCGGCATAAACGCCAGCACCGCATCCATCAGACTGGATTTACCCGCTGCGCTGGACGATTGCACCACCACCGCCAGCGGCCTATCCAACTTGCGGCTGGTGGCGGCTAAATAGGCCGTCAGCTTGTTGGTCGCTTCGCCAACAATGCCGCATTGCTCGAAGTCCGCCAGCACCCGGCCCAACAGGTCCGGTGCCTGTAATAGCGCCAGTGCCGCTTGCTGCTCTTCCTCGCTCATGGTCGGCATCGTCGGCGCTTGTGGCATCAAGGCTTGCTGGATGGCCTCGTCCTGCACCTGCTCCAGCTTGAGCAACACCCGGCCCAACTCGGCCTTGAGGGTATCCGCTGATGCTCGCAGCTCGACGGCGGCCTGTTGCAGGAACTGGCTACGCGCCCTGGCTGCATACAGGTCCAGCGTGTCAACGTGGTACTCATCGCCCTCGCTCACCATCAGGTTGACCTTGAGCACCCCCACCGCCAGATTCTTGGGCAACCCCCGCACCCGCCAACGTCGCCCACCCAGCTGCATGACCACTTCCCGCTCGCTCACCTCGGCGCTCAGGTCGCAATGCGGCGCAGGCGGTACCGGGCTGGCCGGTAACTCGGCAACCGCTGGCGTTACCGGCACCGCCCCAGCCGTCACAACCGACACATCAGCGGCTAAGGGAAGAAGGGAGGCCGCCGCTGGCCCTTCCATGACGCGGGAGGCCATCGCCGCCAGGGCTTGCCTACCTTCGCTTGGCGCATCTTCCAAGCCCATCCATTCGGCTTTACGCACCACCAGGCTAAGGGCTTTATGCGCCGGTTTCATTGCCAGGGCATAGGCGTTGGCATCCAGGCCATGCGGGAAGCGAATACGCCAGCAATCGATACCCAGTGCCTGCAACCGTTCTGCCAAGGCCCGCGCGGCCTTATCGCCAGCGTCGTCATGGTCATAGGCAATCAGCACCCGTTTAACCGCGTGCCGTTCGAAGGCAGCGAGGTGGTCATCAATAAACCCATTCACCCCATAGCTGGCCGTCACATTGCGCAAACCATTCACCCAGAAGGTCATGGCGTCGATCAACGCTTCGCACAGGATCACTTCGCCCCCGGCTGCCGCCAGTCCGGCTTCATTCCATACCCCGGCATGCTCACCCGGCAAATAGAGGTGTTCCGCTGTACCTGCGCGCAAATCAGTGCGTATTTTGCGGCCATAGACTTCGTGAATCTGACCATTGAGGCCGATCACTGGCACCACCAGCGAACCGTTGAAGTGCTCGTGGCCACTCCCGCGCAACAAACCCACCGTCTGCAAGGACTGACGCACCGCTATGCCCGCCTTGAGGGTCTTGTCTGGCAGCCGGTAGCCCAGCGTGCGGTTGGCGTAGCCCAGCTGGAAGGTGCCAATCAACTCAGGGTGATTCAAACCCCGCTTATCCAGGTAGGCCAGCGCCTCGGGGCTTTGCTTGAGCGTGTCGTGGTAATACGCCAGCACCCGGCCTAACAAGGTCTGGCGCTCGGCGGCATCCACCATGGGCGACTCAGCAACAGGCGAAGCAGCTAAGGAAGAAGGGGTTAATACCGGTTCCTGGCTGCGGTCCCCTAAGCCCGTCCGCAACCATTCCGCCGCATGCCGGAAGCTGATATTGCGTCGTTTCATCACCCAGTCGATGGGGCCACCTGCTTCACCACAACCAAAGCAATGGAACAGGTTCTTACTTGGCGTCACTACCAGACTGGGTTTGTCGTCTTCATGGAAGGGGCAACAGGCCGCGTAATCCTTCCCCTGCTTGCGTAGCGTAATGCCATCCGCCTCGATCAGGCGAACCAATGACACCTCGGCCTTCAAGCGTTCGATTTCTGTGTCCGGGATGCGGGCCATAAACAATCCTTTTCATGCGCAATATATACATCCGATTGCTAAACAATCTAAGGTACGGCACACTATACACCCAGTGTATATTCGTCAAGCCAGAGTATTCCATGCATCTCTTACCATTCGTAGACTTGCCCCATCACTTCGGGACGACTTCAATGGGCAAGCGCATTCAATCCGGTGAGCAAATAGCCACCACTAGCGACTTCGGTGAACGCTTAGCTGCGTTACGCAAAGCAGCTGGTTTCACTCAGGTTGAATTAGCTGCTGAACTAGGTATTTCCCAGCGTATGGTGGCCTACTACGAGAGCCCACAGGCCACACCGCCAGCCAATCTACTGCCGAGTATTGCAAACGCATTAGGGGTATCCATCGACGAACTATTCGGTCGCAGCAGTAAGCGCCGATTGGTCAAACAAGATGGTGATAGCCGATTGCGCAGAAGACTGCTCGCTATTGAGAAGCTCGCACCAGCAGAGAAACGCCAAGCGTTACAGTTGCTAGATGCGTTCATAGAACGCGGGCAACTCAAGCGCCAAGCAGAAGACCACCATAAGTAAAAAACCTTGAGCAGCTAAGGAGGAAGTGCATGCAGTTGCTGTTCGAATGGGACCCAGCCAAAGCAGCGTCCAATCTCAAGAAGCACGGCCTCGATTTCGAAACAGCAACCTTGGTGTTTAACGATCCCTTAGCTTTGACGCTGTTTGATGAAGCGCACAGCACCCACGAAGAACGCTGGATTACCCTCGGTCAGGTCGAGGGCCGCAAGCTGGTGGTGGCTGTACATACTTGGCGCGAGAATGAAGAAACGGTGCATGTACGCATTATTTCAGCGCGACACGCTACCAGGCATGAAGAACGGCAGTACCAGGGCGAGCCCTAGGCCCTATCCGTTAAAGGTGAACCCGATGCAAGACGAATACGATTTCAGCAAAGCCACACGCGGCAAGTTCTACCGGGCCGACGCAGTCGCACATCTGCCGGTCTACCTTGATGAGCCCATCCAGTCCCGCTTAAGCCAGTTGGCCCACGATAAAGGCGTGGCGCTCTCCACGCTGGTCAATGCGCTGCTTAAGAAGGATATCGAGCTAATCGAAATGGCCCGCTAAGCCGGCCAACGCAGTCAGCCGCTAAAGAGAAACCCCCTGAACCCCAAGCAGCAGCTGGGGTTGAGGGGGCTTTTTTATTTAAATAAGAGTAAGAAGAAGAGAGATACGTCCGTGATATAGGTAGGCAGGCCCTAGCAGTCCGTTAGGTAGTAGTCCTCCGGGGCATACCCATGCCCTTGATGACGGAACTGGTTTTCCGGGGCGTTACGGCAACCATTGCAGAGCTTCCCATCGTTCAATTCCACCCGCACCGCACGCGCACTCCAGAACGATTGCATGTCTTTTTCCAGCGGCACCACTTCCAGCATGCTCAGCCCCTGCTCACGCAGCCACCGATTCACCTCGTAATTGCTGCTGCCCGCCTTCGCTCGACGCGTCAGAATCTTTACCGTCTTGCCTTCGTTCAACCAGCCTCGCACCCGCAACAGCATTGCATTCACCGGTTCGCCTAGTTCATTCGGGAATCGCTCGTTGTATTCCGCCAGTGTGCCTTCCAGTTCGACGCCTATCCATTTGCTCATGATCTTGTTTACTTTCGTCAGTATTAAAAAGGGTTATGCCTGGGCCGCTTCTGCTTCTGCCGCCTTCTGGCGTTCAAAGCGACGCACATGCATTTGTGCTGGCGTCAGTTCCGGCACACAACCACGGTCTGCCACTTGCAAGCCCGCGCTGATCGCCTCATCCGGTATCGCCACCGCTTCCTTGCATTGCGCCAACAGCTTGGGCGCTAACTCGCGCCATGCCGCATCCAGGCTCGACCCGTCAAACAAACGCCAGCTGGCATGCCGCCCCTCGCTTTCCAGGCAGTCCGCCTGCAATTGGAAGCCCAGCTTAAGTGCAGGTGGCAACTGGCTAAGGCCAATCTCAATCAGCGCTTGGCTATAGCAGTCGCGTAACGCGTTCTGCGCACTCACCACGCGATACCATTGCACCGAGGCGTCTTCGTCGGCTTCGTCCAATCCCTTTTCCAGTTCACTGGCCAGTTCGCGCCAGTCTTCCGCCAGCGTATAAGCCGCCCGTTCCTGCGCCTTGAGTTCCCGGCACTTCGGGCTTAGATGGCTGGTAAAGCTACGCAGCAAGCCTTTGCTTTCTGCTCTCAGGCGGGCGGCCTCGTTTTCTGCTTCCTGGGCCGATTGCTGATGCGTCGCGATTTCTTTACGTAACGCAGTACAAACCGCTTGCAAAGGCAGGAAGGCGTCACGCGCTGCATGGCATTCAGCCAACGCCGCTTCAACGGCGGCGCGGTGTTCAGGGTGATGTTCAAACATGGGAGGGTTTCCTTAATAGTCGGGGGATCAGGCTTGGCGTTGGGCGATGCATTGCTGCATCCAGGCGAGGACTTCCGATTCCAGCCACGCCACATTGCGTGAGCCAAGGTGAATCGACTTCGGGAAGTCACGCAGCCGCATCGCGTCATACAAGCCGGTACGAGACATCCCGCACTTGCTCAGCACTTCCGGCAAACGCATAAAGCGGTCGTGTCGCAAGCTGTCGCCATACGCCAGGTCATTGGCGGCTTCGTCGTAAGCGGGGGTAAGTTGTGTCATTGCTCAGGGTCTTTCTTTAGGGTTCATCCGTATCCGACTGGACCAGATGAGGCGTTGTTGAACGCATGCCGCCAGTATCCCGACCCCGTGCCACCTCGACGAGCAAACCCCATTGTGTGAACACACCACACAATTTCGGGGTGCCATCACCCCCCTAAAACGCCGAATCCGACCCCCTGCTACCCGTCTTTCGCCCCCCATTGAGGCAATTTGTCAGGGAAACCGCGTCGTTAACGGCCGGTTATTGCCCCTTTATCCGCCCATTGCATGGAAATGCATGCCTAGAGTGCATGAATTCGCATGATGTTTTGCACCCCATAAACCCCATTCCGCGCCAGTACTGAGGCGGATTTCGACCTCTCATGCAGCTGCATAAAAAACGCTCTATTAAGTGCGCGGGCGTGGCGGGGATACGAGCGCGCGCACAAGGGTGAAACCACCGCGCCAGACCTCACCCAGGCAACCCGGATTGTGTGAGCACGCCACACAATGGCGACTTCGTGCCTCCGATCCCGTCGTGCCCGATACTGCAAGCCGAGTTACCAACCTGCTGATCAACCCCTGACTCAACCCTTTTTAACGACCGTAACAGGCCGTAAGGGGGGCGGCATGCCTAACGGAGCGGCGATGTCTAGCACTAAATACCCTACTAAATCCGACTTTCTATTGTGTGGCGCACACACACAACGGCAATGACGTGCCTCTCCTCTCGCCCCGTTTGATACTGCCTGTCGAGTAGTTCACTGCTGATTTAACCCACCGACACCACCCTTTTTAAACGACCTCAACAGGCCGTAAGGGGGTCGGCTTGCCCAAAGAAACCGATGGAAACTGTTGCTTACCACGTAGAAACCGACGCCGAATGGCTGGCTGCCAACTGCGCACCCAGCCTACGCAAGGCCGCACGCCGTGAACGCAAGCATCAGCTGCGCAGCATTCCTGAACGCGAATGGGAGGCCGCCCGCAACGAAGACCATGATGCGCTGGGTCAGCGCGTCAGCCACTGGTTACAACAACCTGCGGGCTCAGTGGATCTCATCAACCTGTCTGAGCGGCTAGATAAATACCTTGGTCATCCGTCCACGCCGTTGATAGACGTGTGCCGCCTGGGTGAAGACGGCGCAGCCCTGTGCGATAAGCTGCATACCTGGCTATCGCCTGAAGACACCGCCGCCATGATCGCGCCACGCTTTGACGTCCGCTTGCCACAAGCCGGTCGGCAGGGCGTGACCATGGAAGGGATTGGTAAACGCCTGGAAGACGGCAGGGTATGGAAACGCAATCTGGTGCGCCGCCACCTGCAAACCTTGGAACAAGGCCGCATTAGCGCGGGCCAAGTACGCCGGGGCGCGGATACCTATGTCTCACAACAAACCCTCTCCCTGCTGCAATCCAAATGGAAAGACCAGAGCGAAGCCCTGCACCATGCGCTGGCCACCAGCAACGAAGGCGATGAAGTCTCGTTGTTCGACATGCAGCAAAGCAGCGTCGCCAACCCGCGTGTGCGCTTTGCGGAGCTGATTACCCGCGTCAAAGGCTTTGAGCTGGTGGCGGAGGAACTGGGCCATACAGCCGTCTTCGTCACGGTGACGGCCCCGAGTGCCTACCACCCCAGCAAGACCGTCAGCGGCAAGCGTAAGCGCGGCCAGCGGGCCTTTGACCAGATCATCAACCCGGCCTGGGTCGCGGCTGGCAAACCCACCCCCAAAGAGGCCAACGATTACCTGTGCCAGACCTGGGGCAAGGTGCGTGCAGCAGCGGATCGTCGCGGCTTGCACGTGTATGGCCTGCGCACCACCGAACCCCATGCCGACGCCTGCCCACACTGGCACATGATGCTGTTTGGCGAACCCGAGGCCCTTACGCGCTTTGTGGCGCTGTTCCAGGACTACGCCTGCCAAGCCTATCCCGACGAGCTAGTTGGCAAGGTATGGAACAAGGAAGGTGGCAAATGGCACAAGGTGCCCGCCACCAACGTGCGCTTTAACTGCCAGGTGATGAACCCCGCCCAGGTGCTGGCAGATGGTCGCCGCGTCGGTGGGGCCGTCGCTTACCTCACCAAATACCTGACCAAGAACCTCGACGGTAAAAGCGAACAGCGCCGGGATGATGGCGAACACATCGCCCTCGGTGATGACTACGAAGCCGGCACCGACACCATTACCGGGGCGCAGAAGGTGCGCGCCTGGGCCAGCCTATGGCATGTGCGTCAGTTCCAGTTCTATGGCGGCCCGCCGGTTGCCCTATGGCGTGAACTGCGCAAGCTGCGCGGCGCAAAGCAGGACGACACAATCATTGACCAAGCCGCCGCCGCAGCGGATACCGGCGACTGGCACCAGTTCTGCCAGCTCCTGGGCGGCCCGCTGGCCCGTCGTAAAGACCTGCCGCTATCGTTGGCGAAGGAAGACCGCCCCGACCAATTGAATCGCTATGGTGAGGCTGCCTGCGCCGTGGTGAAGGGGGTAGAAGCGGGAGCAAAGAAGGTCATCACACGCACCAAGACGTGGATCATCGATTGGCGTAAACCGCAGTCGGTGTTAGTCGGCGCGGCCGAAGGACTCGCCGCCAGGACGGGCGAAGCTCGGCCATCTAGGACTTGTGACAATAACTGTACGCAGTTATTGGCTGACACCCCAACCGAGCCACTGCCGCCAGCCGAAGCACCGCAAATCGACGATATTTACCCCGATGAGGGACCGCCAACATGGTGGAACCCCGAGGAAGACCCCGGTTTAGACGCACCGCCACCCTTTGATGCGGGTTATTTCGACCACT
>NZ_JBQXDJ010000108.1:0-8098 GCF_052601015.1 Chitinimonas violaceus
AACTTTCGCCGCCTAGCAAAAGATGTCGAGGTATTGACGGCGACAGCGGAGAATTTCGTGCGCGTCGCCATGCTAAAAATAACACTTGCCAAACTACGATAGACATTAACCAGACAGCTTCTAAGAATTTGGCAGATAACTAACCCACAAGATTCCAAGTTCGTGAGCTGGTCCAAACTTTCTCTGATGTCTGGGGAATGTAGGCTCAAGCGTTATCGAAGCCCCAAATAGCGAGCACACCCGCTACATCGTACCTTTCAAGGTTTTACTTTCTGTTGTCCTCCTATGTCCTCCCAAGTAGAGCGCCATTCATGGTCTGAAGACCTGCAAGCACTGCTGATCGGCTGCTTCTATGTGGCACTGGCCGTCATGTTCTTTCGGCAGGCCAGCCTGCTTACAGGTGGTGCCGCCGGGTTGGCTTTTCTTGTCCATTATCTGGGTAAGTGGCCCTTTGGCATTGTGCTTTTCCTGATTAATCTTCCTTTCTATGTGTTTGCATGGCGGGCATTGGGTTGGGTGTTCACGCTGAAGACCTTCGCTGCCATCAGCCTGTTATCGTTCTACAGCGAGTGGCTACCGATGCTGATCCATATGGACCATCTCAACCCTGTCTTTGCCGCAGTTGCAGGCGGCCTTCTGGCCGGCGCCGGGCTTTTGGCCTTGATGAGACATCGCGCCAGTCTAGGTGGCATAGGTGTGCTGGCTATCTATCTGCAGGAGAAATACGGCTGGCGTGCCGGCAAGATACAAATGGCCGCCGACTTGCTGATCCTTCTTGGGGCATGCTTCGTATTGGATTTACGTAGCGTCGTGCTTTCTATCATCGGCGCAATTGCTGTGAATGCAGTGATTGCGGTCAACCATAAGCCAGGGCGATACGTAGGAATCTAAGAGCCTGTCTAAAGTCTCTCGAGCTAAGGCAAGACAGGGCGAAAACGGCCGAGGAAGCGAAGTTTACTTATGGTAAATGAGCATTCCGAGGGTGTTTTCAACGCCGTATTGCTAACGCACAGCAGACTTTAGACAAACTACCGCGACAACATGTCGCAGGCTCGCTCATCCGCGCCCCTCTAGAATCGCCGCTCTCGTGCCATAGCGAGGAGGAGCCTTAAGCCTCACCACTACACAGATGAGGCAGGTGCTGTCGGCCTGACGTCTTCAGGTTGTTCTCTCCGCTACTTCTTTGCCCCATCGGCACCCGCACGAGCGCCCATAACAACGATCAAGAGAGACCATGATGCGCGCCCCTATCGCTTTGTTGGCAGCTGTTCCCCTGGCTTTGGCATTGGCTGCTTGCGGCGGCGGAGGTGGAGATAGCCCCGCTCAGCCTGCCAACCCAATACAACCTGTTCCACCCACCACCCAGGCAGTGAACATCCAGTTTGCCTTGAAGGCCGGCAACACAGCGGTGAACTGCACTGAAACCATTCCGGCTTTGGGTACGGGGGCGATAAGCGCCAAACTGAGCGACGCCAGGCTGTACATCTACGATGCGAGGCTGATCAGCAGTGCCGGCGCAGAAGTACCCATCGAGCTTGCCCAGAACGACTGGCAATATTTGAATCTGGCTTTGTTAGATTTTGAAGATGGCACCAGTAACTGCGAAGGGGGAACGCCAGCAACCAATAACGCTATCACTGGCACCATTCCAGCGGGTACCTACACTGGGCTTGTATTCAACGTCGGGGTCCCTGTCAGCGCCATCAATACCGATGGCAAAACTGTTTCAATGAACCACAGCGATTCCACCACTGCACCCAAACCACTGGATGTACAAGGCATGGGCTGGAGTTGGCAAGGTGGGCGTAAATTCATACAACTGGAGCTCAACCCCACTGGCGGCATTACCCATGCCAACGGCACCACCAGCAAAACCTGGTTTGTCCACTTGGGCTCGAACGACTGTAAAGGTAACCCTGCCACAGGCGAAACAACAGCCTGTACCTATGAAAACCGGTTCCCCGTTCGACTGGCCAATTTCAACAGCCAGAACCAGCAAGTGGTGCTCGACATTGCCTCGCTGCTGCAGAACAACGACCTGAACACCAATAAAGCCGGCGCTGCAGGTTGTATGAGCGCGCCAACCGACCCCGAATGCGCAATTCTCTTCTCGCGTTTCGACCTCAACCTGACCGAATCCACTCCCGGTGCTGGTAATGCCGGCAAACCCAAAGGGGATGGCAGTAATCAGCAGATTTTCCGTATCGAGGCGAAATAATGCGTTGGTGGTTGATTGCCACCGTTGCGATGCTCGGCGGCTGCATGCCGTCGGGCACCTCAACGGAAGACCCTGGCCGGCAAGAGGCAGCATGGAGATGGGACCTTCCCTCGTACTTCCCTACGCCTCGCGTCCCGGCCGACAACCCGATGTCGGAAGAGAAATTCCAGCTTGGCCGCGCACTGTTCTACGACCCTCGCCTTTCCGGCAATGGGCAGCAGAGTTGCGCCAGCTGTCACCATCAGGACAAAGCGTTTACCGATGGCCTCAGCACCTCGGCTGGCTCAACCGGGGAGTTGACGCACCGTAACGCCCAGGCGCTTGCCAACTCGGCTTGGCACCCCACCTACACCTGGGCCAACCCGGCATTGGTTACGCTGGAACAACAGATGGCTGTCCCCCTGTTCGGTACCGACCCTATTGAAATGGGGGTAAACGACAGCAATCGCGATATCGTGCTTAACCGTCTGCGCAGCGACAGCAAGTATCCCCAGCAATTCGCCAAAGCGTTCCCTGATGATGTCAACCCGATGCATTTCGGTAATGTCATCAAGGCGATTGCGTCTTTTCAACGTGGGTTGATATCGGCTGACTCGAAATACGATCGTTACCTGCAAAGACGCGCCAGCTTAAGTGAAACCGAAACACGCGGAATGAACCTGTTTTTTGGCGAGAAAGCCGAGTGCTTTCATTGCCATGGCAGCTTCAATTTCAACGATCAGATAGTGCATGCCGCCAGTCGCGATCTGGAAATCGCCTTTCACAACACCGGGCTTTACAACATCGACGGAAAAGGGGGCTTTCCCTTCCCCAATCGCGGCCTATTCGAACTGACCGGCTTGGCTACCGACATGGGCAAATTCCGTGCGCCTACCTTGCGCAACGTCGCGGTCACTGGCCCCTATATGCACGACGGCAGCATGCAAACGCTGGAAGAGGTGCTGGACTTCTATGCCACCGGGGGCCGGGTTATCGCCGAGGGACCCTATGCCGGTGATGGCCGCTACAACCCGAACAAGAGCGACTTGATCGTCCGTATCCAGCTGTCCGAGCAAGACAAGCAAGACCTGATTGCCTTTCTGAAGATACTCACCGATGAGAACCTGCTTACCAATCCACGCTTCAGTAATCCTCATCAGCCTTAGCGCCTACGCCCACAATGGCGAAACACACGAGCCTGACAATACAGCGGAGAGCACTGTCCCTCGTCATCATCTGCATGCATTGCTGAATGTCCGCCACCTTGATGCATCCAATACGTGGCCAGCCACCTTACCCTTGCCCGGTATCGGGTTTGAGCAGCACCGCGGCGCACTCTATGGTGACAGCGGTCTCGAATGGCAGGCAATATGGCTGCCCTGGCTGCAGTCCGATGCGAGCATCGCTTATGACGACAACAGCAAGAAATTCGAAACCGACCATGTCACGCTGAGCCTGCAACACAGGACAGAGTCCAACCAAAAAATCGCGTTAAGCCTGGGCAGACAATCGCCGCTTGATACCCAACGCAACTGGGCTTTGCCAGCGCTGCTCGACACTTCGTTGATCGGGCATGACCATTGGCATGACGATGGCGCAAAGCTGACAGTGCAACAAGGCGCATGGCAAGGCACACTTGGCGCCTATCGCGGCCGTGGTTACCCCGGGGCAAAGTCGGTCGATACGATAGGCTTAGGGTTAATTGGCATGCAATGGCGGCAAAGTCCTTGGACAGTGCAGGCCGATATCGGCTACCTGCCCAAATTGCAACGTGTTACCAAGTCAGACAACCATGTTGGCCACAGCCATAGTCACAGCAGTGGTTGTGGGAAGGACAGCGATTGCCTGCGTGGGCATGGCTGGTTGGGCCTCATTTCAGCCCGTTGGCAGCAAGGAGCGATCTATGGGTTGGCCGAAGCCGGTAAACGACGGGAAGACGGCGAGATTGCCGGCCAGTTGGGCGTGGCCCAATACCAAGGTGACACAAGCAGCTTGGCGTTGGAAGCCGGCTGGCATTGGACCGACACCATCACACTCGCCACGCGATATGAGCAACTTGCATTGCGCCATCAGCTAAAAGGCACAGGTGCAAGCATCCTTGCCAGCAATGCCGGCATCGCCAATAGCAAATACCGCCCCCGGCGAAACGGGCTGCGCCTTGATTGGCAAGCCACCCCGGCAAACACCTTGGCCATTGAGGCATGGCAGGATCGTACTGAAAACGGACACAACAATCTCTTACTCACGCAATGGCGTTACACCTTTGACATTGGCAAATAAACTGGAGACACCCATGAAATCCCGCTTCATTCCCTCCCTCATCGTCGCAACCAGTATGTTCATGGCGGCCAGTAGCCATGCGCATGGGTTCAAGCAAGGCGGCTTGGAGGTTCACCACCCCTGGGCACGTGCAACTGCGGCTGGCAGCCAGACCGGCGCGGTGTATTTCAAAGTGAACAACGGCAGCAGCGAAGCTGACACCTTGCTCGGCGCCACCGCTACCGATGTCGCCGAAAAGGCTGAAATCCATAACCACGTCAACGACAACGGCGTCATGCGCATGCGGCAGGTCGAAAAAGTGGAAGTCCCTTCCAAAGGCAACGTCATGTTCAAGCCAGGTGGCTATCACGTCATGTTGTTCAACCTGAAGAATCCGCTACAAGAAGGTGGCAAGGTACCCCTCACCTTGAATTTCGCCAAAGCCGGCGAAGTAAAGGTTGAAGTCAAAATAGAACCCCTCACTGCCAGTGCCGAAGCCATGCATTCGGGGCACTGAGCTCTCAAGTTTTCGAGCAGCACATAAGCCCTGATCACAGATACGCAGTAAGATCGTGAATTGACTCATGAACCTGTTTACTGATCTGTAGCGAGCAGCCGTCAGCAGGGTGCAGAGCAGCGCAGAAACCGAAGTGTACTTTTGTACATGAGGATTTCGAGCAGCGCATAAGCCCTGATCATGGCTGCGCAGTAAGATCGTGAATTGATTCATAGAACCTGCTCAATGGCTCGCGAGCTAGGACGAAACAAGGCGAAAACAGCCGAGGAAGCGGAGTTTACAAGTGGTAAATGAGCACTCCGAGGGTGTTTTCAACAATGTATCGTCGACGCGCAGCAGGCTTTGAGCTGTTCTTACGGAAACCACTTCAACCTGAGCTCACCCAAACGATCCTGCAGCTCCGTCGCCAAGACGGGGTCCTGATCGGGGTTGCCACGGCGGCGGATTTCCGTTTCAAGATCAGTACGCGCCGTCTGGTAACCCTGTGCCTGTTGCAGATGGCGTGCGTCGTCCGCTTCCTGCTCGGCCAGCTGTTGCGCAAGCTTTACACCCAGGTAGTCGGTTCGCATCTTCAGGCGTACGTCGGTACGTTTTTCCGCGGGCAAACCAGCCTCGGCAGCCGCCAATGCCCAGTACAAATGCTGCTCGGGGCCTTCTTCTGCGCTCAAGCGGTCGAAGTAACTGCCATAGTGTTGCCTCCTCAAGTCATCAAGTGCCCGCTGCCTGTCCTCGCTGGGTATCGACGCAGCCTGCTTGGTAATAAAGTCCTGCGCTGCTGCATGGAAAGCCAAACGAGCCTGTTCCTCCCCATACAACACCTGGGTGACCTCGCGACCTGCAACGGCATCACGCGCAGCGATGATACGGGCCAAGCGGTCCGACATTGGTTGGCGGGCATCCTGAACCAGATTGGCGACTGACTGGTCGATCGCAGGCTGCTCAGCCAGTGCTCGACGCAATAGGCTGGCTTCCTGGGGCTTCAACGCAGCCAAATCGCCTTCCGGCCAATTCTCGCAACCTTGCTGACAGCTCTTACGAACTTCATCACGCAAATCCAGCAAGCTACGCCGACCGGCCAATACATTACGTAAAGCCGTAATACGCTGTGCAGGCTGGGTCCAGTCTGAGGTTGGTACATAGGGCAGTGATTGGGAAGAGGCAAACAACCCACTGGAAGGCACCGCTGCCGTCTTTTGTACTGCGCTGCGCTGCGCACTTGGTTGAACGACCGGTATATCGGCTCGCCCGGCTGGCCAAACCAGCCAGGCGATGACCGACACCAGCACCACGCCAACGACGACACGGAGCTGGGTTTTCATCTCAGTATTGGAAGCGGCCAGCTACAGCAAAATGATCAGACAGATCGCGCAGCGCCCAGACTGAGGGCGACAAGCTGCGGTAGATTTTGACCTCGTTCTCACTACGACTCGGTCGCCGATGCGCATTCGACACCAGCACATAGTCCAGGTATTCACGCCCTGTACTGGCCAGCGAATTCACGGTTACATCGTACGTCCAGCCATAGCCCACAAAGTTAGGTGGCGCAGCATCAAACAAGGCCAGCATCTTCTGGTAATCATCCGGCGTGGCGTATTTATCCACGTTCAAATCACCGGCGTAGAACAGTGCATCCGTTGCTGGGGGTCTTTGCTGGTCAACGAATTGGCGCATGCTCGTCAGCTGGGAAAGTCTCATCGCCCGCTGCGCATCACTATTCCATGCCTGAGTATGGGTACCTGCGATATGGTAAGCCTTACCATGCTTGATGATCTCCACCATCATCACGCCTTTGTTGGCCAGACAGTCTGTCCCAGTACATTGGCTATAGACCATTTGCCGCTCTCCGGCGATCGGCCAGCGACTGGCAATGAACACACCACCGTCCTCAAAGATATTGTCTTTATCCACCACCTGGGTCTGGTAGGGGAAATCTGCCCGCAAACCGGCACGCAGACGATCGCGGCAGCTGTTGTCAAATGCCTCGCTGAAGACAACCGCGTCGAAATTGCGGGCATTGGCTGGTATTTCTGTCCAACGATCGCAAATCTGCTTCGAGCCGATCACCCCCCAGATATTCCAGGTCAATACCTTGAACTCATTGCTGGCGGATTGGGCTTCCGGGCGGTTGTCGGTTTGAATCACATAGTACAGATCATCGTAACCACCGGTGAATTGTGCCCGGTAGGACACCGTAGCCTGCATGCCGGCAAACGCAGTACGGCTGTTATGAATATCCCGGTCGGCGAACCATGGGTCGGCAAACCCATTAGCGCGTGCTGCGTGCCAGATATTGCTGCCTATCGTCTTGCCTTGCAGACGTTGCTGCAGCACTACAGAGGCATTCCCCTGCGTTACCGTGGTGTCAAAGTAGAAATTCTTGCCATTGGTAATGCCTTTGTCCCGGTTCATCCATAGCACTTTGCGGGTGGCATAGGCCGGGATGGTGGTGTCGTACTGGCCCCAATGGGTACCGACTTCCAGGGTTTTGTCACCAGTTTGCACCGTGCTGACGGTAACCGGCTCTGGTGTGCTATTGGTCAGGTAAATGTTGGTCTCGGCACTGGCCAGGTTGGCCAACAGGGCACAGGCAGCCCCAAGCAGCCAGTTTTTGATGCGCATGCGGGTTATCTCCTCGAAACTTGTAATGGGTTACGGGGTACAACAACAGCGACCATCTGGATTATTTCTTCGTATCTGCTTCCTTATAGGGGGCACTTATTACGTATCCCCTAATTCAAGGGATATGCGATCCAATTGGGTACAGATTCTTCAAGCGTGGAGAGAGTAGAACTGGAACATTGCAGATTTATTGTCAGGCGCTTCCTTGGTGGCAATGAGCCTTGAAAACTAGTCCGTAAAAAGCAGGAGTCAACTTGCAAGCGGCAGTGGCAGCCATCTTTATGGCTAACAAGATGTGAAAACAACAAGAGGGGGCGAGAACCTGTTTAAAGTCTGCTGCGCGTCGGCAATACGGCGTTGAAAACACCCCCGGAACGCGCATTTACACTTCGTAAACTCCGCTTCCTCAGCTGTTTTCGCCTTGTCTTGCCCTAGCTCGCGAGACTTTAGACAGATTCTAAGTGTTTAGTCCCATAGTGTGCTGGAACGGATCAATCCTGAAACGT
>NZ_JBQXDJ010000109.1:0-7985 GCF_052601015.1 Chitinimonas violaceus
AGCCTCTGCCTCCTTAAGCACGGTGATGATTTGGCTGTCCGAAAATCTCGATTTCTTCATTTTGTAGAACTCCCTCTATCCGAGAAAATTCTACTTCTGCACACCCCTATTTTCCGGGGGGATTACCTTGAACAGCGGGTATGCGTGGGTGATACCGTTTCCAATCGGTTGGAATGCGGGTTGCAGGGTTTCGCGGATGGTTTCCATCATCGTCAGCAAAGATCCTGGGATCGTCGTGATATCGCAGCTTTTCTCGATGCTTTCTGATACCTGAGCACGGCCTTCAGTATCCGCGCCGACCTCACGACCAAGCTGAATGGCGCGTAGCAGCTCGTGCTGCTCGTTGACACGGTACAAACGACAGTTCGATACCCCGAGCATAGGCAGCAATGTACGAAGCAGGCTAAGTTCCAGCAGCTCTGTATCCCGCACGGCCGTTAATGACGCCAGCCTTTTGAGTAAGCCGGGTAGTTGTGAATGGGGCATATCGCTCTTATCGCAGGCAACTGATTGTGAATATAGATAAGAGATCGACGAAAGAGAAAACCCCGCTGATGCGGGGTTTGGCATTTTTATATAGCGAGTGGAGCTAGAAACAGTAATGGGAAGAAGGGGGACTTTACTACTTTAAGCTGCACTCAAATCGGTTACATGTAACTAGAACAGCATTCCCATCTGCACAGTTTACTTGATAGATATCGCCAAATTCCTCTTTGCCTACGACCCAGGCGCCAGAGTGGTTGCTATTACAACCTTGTGATGAGGCAAGTTTTTCTGCATCGTAGGACCATTTTCCCAACTTAGGGGGAGTACCTGAAGAGATTTTTTCCTGGGCTTTGGGTTGAATCGCTTCATACGTTTTCGTTGCTGATCGAGCCATTGCTGTGGAAGCATCAAGTGGTGCAGAGGCTGGCGTTAGTGTCCGTGTAGTTTCCTTGGCTATAGTTGGTCTGGACACAATGGGCGCATTGTTTAGCCCCTTGGGATGAGAGACCAGAATGTCGTGATTGCCAGTGTAATTCATACTCAGCAAATCTAATTCTGCTTGTTCTGGCATAACAAGTGACGGGGAAACTCTCGCGATCAACGCCCCCATTGAGAGGGTGGTCTTTACATAACGCTTTTGACCGGACTCAAGTTTAAATAGAAGTGTTTTTTCGACTTCTGTTGAGGTACTAACTCTATATTTACCAGGGTCTCGGTCGATGAAGAAAAATCCTCCTGGAATGGATTCTCCTACAATTTGATCATTGACCTTTATATTGGGCCTTACTCCTCCTCCAAGAAGTGTATCTTCTCGATAAAAGAAGATCCTGCCTTTGCTTATATGGAGTTCGGGGATTTTTTCTTCAATTTGGCCCAGCTTGGGTCCGGTAGCGGCACAGCCTGTCAGAAATATAAGCAGGAGCATGGTGAAAATAGACAGCACGTTCTTCAAAATTAGATTTTCCTAATTAACATGGACGAATAAATTTCGCAACTCCTTGGAAGTAAAGGAATTGCGAAATGAGTATAAAAGAAATGATGTGTGTAAACGAGGAGTTAAAACCCTCGTATTAGGTTACCGGCTGATCGGCTTGTAGCGAATCCGCTTTGGCTTCGCGCCTTCTTCGCCTAGACGTTTCTTCTTGTCGGCTTCGTATTCCTGGTAGTTGCCGTCAAAGAAGGTCCACTTCGAATCACCTTCGCAGGCGAGGATGTGAGTGGCAATCCGGTCGAGGAACCAGCGGTCGTGCGAGATCACCATCACGCTGCCGGCAAATTCCAGTAGGGCGTCTTCCAACGCACGCAGGGTTTCCACGTCGAGGTCGTTTGAAGGTTCGTCCAGCAGCAGAACATTGCCGCCGGCAATCAACGTTTTGGCGAGGTGCAGACGGCCGCGCTCACCGCCTGACAGGTTGCCGACTATCTTCTGCTGGTCTGCGCCTTTGAAGTTGAAGCGGCCAATATAGGCACGGCTTGGGGTCTCATACCTGCCAACCTGCAGGATGTCCCGTCCTTCGGCGATCTCATCGAACACCGTCTTATTGGCACCTAGTGCGCCACGGCTCTGGTCCACATAGGCCATCTTCACCGTGTTACCAATCTTCACAGTGCCGGTATCGGGTTGCTCTTGGCCGGCTAGCATGCGGAACAGCGTTGATTTACCTGCGCCGTTCGGGCCGATGATGCCGACAATAGCGCCAGGCGGCACCTTGAAGCTCAAGTCGTCGATCAGCAACCGGTCGCCAAAGGCTTTGCTGACGTTCTCGAATTCAATCACTTCATTACCCAGCCGGTCGGCAATCGGGATGAAGATTTCCTGTGTTTCGTTACGCTTCTGGTATTCCTGCGAATTCAGCTCTTCAAACCGGGCGATGCGTGCCTTGGACTTGGCCTGGCGCGCTTTGGGATTCTGCCGTACCCACTCCAGTTCCTTGTTCAGCGCCTTCTGACGGGCAGATTCACTGGTTTCTTCCTGCTTGAGGCGGGCTTCCTTCTGTTCCAGCCAGCTTGAGTAGTTACCTTTCCAGGGAATGCCGTGACCACGGTCCAGTTCCAGAATCCACTCGGCGGCGTTGTCGAGGAAGTAACGGTCGTGGGTAACGGCCACTACTGTACCGGGGAAGCGCACGAGGAACTGTTCCAGCCAATCCACAGATTCTGCATCAAGGTGGTTGGTCGGTTCGTCGAGCAGCAGCATGTCCGGCTTGCTCATCAAAAGCTTGCACAAGGCTACACGGCGTTTCTCACCACCCGACAACACGCCGATATTGGCATCCCATGGTGGCAGGCGCAGCGCATCTGCGGCGATCTCCATCTGCGTTTCGAGGTCTTGTCCGGCGGTGGCGATAATCGCTTCGCAACGGGCTTGTTCTTCAGCCAGCTTGTCGAAGTCTGCATCCGGTTCTGCATAGGCAGCGTAAACCTCTTCCAGCTTTTGCTTGGCTTCGAACAGTTCGACCATGCCCGATTCAACTTCCGTCCGTACGGTATTGTCCGGGTTCAGCTGCGGTTCCTGAGCCAGATAGCCGATCTTGATCCCGGCCAAATGCTGGACTTCACCTTCGAACTCCTTGTCGACACCCGCCATGATCTTCAGGACGGTGGACTTACCCGAACCGTTCAGGCCGAGGAGGCCGATCTTTGCGCCTGGGAAGAAACTTAGCGAGATGTCTTTGATGATTTGCCGTTTGGGCGGCACGACCTTGCTCACGCGGAGCATGGACATTACGTATTGGGCCATTGGATTTCCGATAGGTATGACTGCAGAAGTGGCGCAAGTTTAGCAAAAGCGCAGCGAATCGCGATTCGTAATACAGATGCCAATGGCACTACGTAGAGAATGTGGTGGGAGAAACGACGGCTGATTGAAAGTCAGCGTACTTTGGCGGTACGTAGTCGTACATTGGCCAAGTCAAACGCCTGCTCAATAGGAACAGGTTTTGCCCAGGCTCTCACCGGTTGGAGAACAGCGCTTTCCAAGAGCTCTTGGCTAAGCTGGTCGAGCCCGGCCAGGGGGCGCCAACGATCACCGTAAGCTTCTTCGGGCCACACCTGCAACCCGTCGAACAGCAACGATAGATGCGGAGATGCGTGGTTATCGTCCTGTTGTACCAATGTATTGGCCAAGCGATTGGGGCCAAGCCGGCCAATGGCGCGTTGGTAGGCACGCAATGCATCGCCACAGCGGGTAAAGCCGAAACCTGCGGTCAGCCGCCGAAATTGCCGGGCTAGGCCGGGCCACTCGCTAAACAGTTGCTGGATGACTGCGGTACGTACATCGAGGGTGTTGGTTTGGGAATCGCTGCCACTCTCCAATCGCAACAGTGGTGGAACGCTGATGCCGGCAACCCGGCAAACATTGCCGAGATTGGTGGCGAATGCCGGTAGGGTGGCGCGAAGATTGGCCGCTATTTCATCCAGATCAAGTCGGCCGTCCGCATCGGGTGTAACACCCCATAAGCCAAAATCTGCAGGGCCATGAGCAAGTGTGGGATCAAGCTGCGTCTGATCTGTCAGTGCATGGACAAACCATGTCTCGAAGCCATTTGTCAAAGGTGGGTCGGTATGCGGCTCGGCCGGCTGTGGCGTGCCGGATTGTGGATCAGCCAAAGGCGGTAAGGGTGGCAAGCGCATTACATGGGTTCCGTTATCCTATTGGGTTAGGTTGGCACGATCGTGCTACTCCAGGTTTCTGTCGTTGGCTGAGCGGTATCCTGGCTGTTTGTTTTTCCTGCTGCAGGCTCCTCTCCTTCAACGCCGGTTCTGGGCTGCTGGTTGGGTTGTGTAGCGCCGGTTTTGCTCGACACAGCCTGCATCAGGCTTTCAAACAGCGTTTCGTCGTTGGCTGCATATTGCTGATAAGCAATAGTCAATTCCCACGAAAACTCTCTTTCGGTTTTGACTGACCGCCAACCATCAGCCCCTTTTTCTTGAACACTCATGGCTGTTCCGTCGAAGGCTGCAGCAAGTGATGGCGTGGGGTGGCGTTGGGTGTAATTTTCCAATACCGCACTGGCGCGGCGTGGGTCTTTGGCGTGCTGCAGGAAGTCCTGGCTAGCGGAAGCGAACGCAGTTGCGCGGTCTGTACGGGCAACGGCGACTAACTCATCAATTTGAGAACGCAGTTCAGGGTGGCCGTTCAGTACGGTCTGAAATGCAGTGTTGCGTGGGTCATCGCGCAGTATCAAACCCTTGGCGTTGAATTCCATGCGCAGTGCTGGTGGTACGGCAATACCTTGCCTATGCAACGCCAAACCTAATGATTGAGCCAGATTTGCTGCCAGCATCGCAGGGTCGCTCGTTCTATCAGATTTCGCCTGTATGGCGGCAGCGACCGTGGCCTGATTAAACAAGCTCGCAAAATTGGGAACATCTGCGGTAGAGCGCGGGGCCGGTACTACTGATTGGATATGACTTGTAAGGGTGTTGACTATTCTTAACATGGCTTTCCTCCCATCAATACTGGTTTAGAGGAAAGCAAGTGATGGGCCAGTTGAAGCGCCAATACAAAAGCCCGCATTGAGCGGGCTATACGGTAGGCAATGCAATGGGTGAAGAACAGTGAAAGAAGAAAGCCTGGTGATCCAGGGCGAGGGTGTTCAGGCTTTCGCGATAATGATTTGATACTTCTCCATCAGCTCTTCCCGTGTTTCTTTGCGATCCGGGTCGAGCGGAATACAGTCAACCGGACAAACCTGCTGGCATTGTGGCTCATCGAAATGGCCTACGCACTCGGTGCACAGGTCCGGGTCGATCTCATAGATTTCCGCCCCCTGCGAAATAGCATGGTTCGGGCATTCCGGCTCGCATACGTCGCAGTTGATACATTCATCGGTAATCATCAGGGACATGATTATTCTCGCCTTATTGCTAACGGGGGCGGATTGTAACACCGCCTTATGATGCTGCTTCTGTTACTGTCACGCCCGATTGTGGGAGTGGAAATAAAACGTTAGTCCTTGTTTGTAAATGTAAATTCCCCATCAAAGTTAAATCTTACGCTGGTAACCCGGTATCTGGTGTAGCTAGTCTTCAGTTATCTGCTTACTGGTGGTGTGATCATGGGCCGACTATTCCCTTTGCTTCTGGCCGGTAGTTTGTTGTCTGCCATCGCTGCGCCGTTGGGTGAGGTTGATGCCCGGCATCTATTGGCTCGTACCGGGTTCGGGCCAACAGCAGAGGAAGTGATGCAGTATGCGAAGTTGGATCGACAGGCTGCAGCGGCGCGACTATTGGCGGATGTCCGTACCAGAGCCGGTTCTACCCCGCCTGATTGGGTGAGCGAGCCGCTGCCCGAGCGTCGTGGCCAGATGCAGGGCGAGGAAGATAAAGCGGCCTTTCGTAACCAGCTGCGCGAGCGTGGCATAGCCTTGCGTGCCTGGTGGTTTAGCGAGTTATTGACTACGCCTTCCCCGCTGACCGAACGCATGACCTTGTTTTGGCACAATCATTTTGTGTCTGAGCTGCAGAAGGTCAGAGTTCCGCAGTTAATGTACCGGCAGAACGTTCTTTTGCGGCAGGAGGCGCTGGGTAACTTTGGGCGCATGTTGCATGCCATCGCAAAAGACCCGGCGATGCTGGTTTATCTTGATGGTGTGCAGAATCGACGTGGCGAGCCCAACGAGAATTTCGCCCGGGAAGTGATGGAGCTGTTCACGCTGGGGGAAGGGCATTACGGTGAACAGGATATTCGCGAGGCTGCGCGCGCGTTGACGGGTATGAGCTTGCAGCGTCCTAAGGGGGCGTACCGTTTTCGTCCAACTTTGCATGATGCGGGCGAGAAGACGATTTTTGGTCAGCGTGGCAACTACGACCCTGATGCTTTCCTCGACCTGCTATTGAATCGGCCAGAGACGGCGGAATTCATTACAACCAAATTGTGGAAGGAATTCATTTCGCCCCAGCCGGACGTGGCAGAGGTCAAACGCTGGGCAAAGCAGTTTCGCGACCAGCGTTATGAAATCAAGCCGCTGTTACAGGCAATGTTGAGCTCAGACGCTTTCTATGCGGTACAGCACCGTGGTGTACTGGTGAAGTCCCCCGTGGAGCTCACAGTAGGAACCTTTCGGCAATTTGGCATTACCCCGCCGGATCTAAAGCCATTGCTGATGGTGAATCGCAACCTTGGTCAGGACCTTTTCAATCCACCTAATGTGAAGGGGTGGCCTGGTTATACGGATTGGATCAACAGCCAGACACTGTTGGCCCGCAAGCAATTACTGGCGAGAGTATTTCGTGTGTCGGATATCGAAATGCCAGCGATGGTGCAGGCCGGTAAGCTGGAAAAGGCCGCGTTGCGTGTTGGTAACCGTGCGGGCTATGGCTTCTATTTGGATAGATGGTTTGGCGATGTCGGCGGTATCGGTCGTGCCAGTATGCTGCTCCTGCCATTGGTACCGGAGAATCAGCCGGAAGGGGCGCCGTTGGAAATGATCGGCCAGTTGGTGATGAACCCTTTGTACCAACTGAAGTGAGGAGGCTGTGATGGATCGACGTAATTTCCTTCAGCTGGCAGGGTTGGCTGCGCTGCACCACCTTACCACCACAGTCGCTTTCGCTGCGGCAGACCCTGGTAACCCGCGATTGCTGGTACTGATTGAGCTCAAAGGCGGTAATGATGGCCTCAATACGGTTGTTCCTTATGCTGACGCAACGTATTACAACTTGCGGCCAAAGATCGCCATTGCACGGGACCAGGTGTTACAGCTGGACGAGCGCAGCGGTCTGAATCCAGCCATGCAGGTTTTGATGCCGCTTTGGCAGTCCAGGCGGCTGGCCATAGTACAAGGGGTGGGCTATCCGAAGCCGAATCTGTCGCATTTTCGCTCCATCGAGATCTGGGATACCGCATCTAATAGCGACACGGTATTGCAAACAGGCTGGCTGAGCCGTCAATTTGCCGCCAAGCCACTGCCGGCAGGGTTCGTTACGGATGGTATCGCCGTAGGCAGTCAGGACCTCGGCCCGTTGGATGGCGGAGTAAGGGCGTTGATCTTGCAGAACCAGGATGCTTTTGTACGACAAGCCAAACTGGCTGGCGATAAAAGCGCAGGTGTGCAAAACGCCGCTCTGACGCATCTGCTGAAAGTGGAGGAGGACATACGCATCGCTGCGCGTGGTTTGGCTGGTAGCGCCAGCTTGAACACGGTTTTTCCGGACCACGGTTTTGGCAGAACGGTAAAGACAGCGATGGAAGCGCTGGCGGCAAATCGTAACATCGGTGTGTTCCGGTTGACGCTGGGCAGTTTTGATACCCATGTGAATCAGCGCAACCAGCAGGACAGATTGCTTGGTGAACTGGCAGAGGGGCTGATTGCTTTGCAGGCAGCGCTGACCGAGCTTGGGCGCTGGAATGATACCTTGGCGATGAGTTAGAGCGTGTTTTAAAAGTCACGAACAGCCCCATGTGTTCGATTTTGACATGGCTAAAAAAGTAGTCGCAGGAGAGAGCAGCAGTACCCGACCGATTTAAGCGACAAGAAGTGGAAACGGATTGAACC
>NZ_JBQXDJ010000110.1:0-7791 GCF_052601015.1 Chitinimonas violaceus
TTTACAACCGCCAACGACGCCACTCTCGGCTAGGTAATTTGGCACCGGCGGTGTTTGCAGAAAAATTCAGCAGGCAATTGGTCTGCATTTGAAGTGGGTGTGTCTACGGTTGTCAGGACAGGTCAAAACGACTTGCTGAAGGGGAGTCTGTCTCACAATTGGCACGTGATTACCAAACGTCACGCCAATCCATCATGCGGATACGGGAGCGGTGTAGTTTTGAAGTGAAATAACGCTCGTTGCGCTTACTTATGAAGCGACAGACGAAGTATTTCTGCTAGCCCGATGATTAGTTGGTCTGAGTAGCCTAAAGGTGTCTCACCCTCAGGCACTTGTACTAAACGCTGTGGCTAACCAACTTGCCAAATATAACCAACTAGGTTAATGTTTTTACATGGAGAAACGAACGCCTCATTGCAAATTGTCCGTCGTCAAAGCCCTAACAGAGGCCGGCAAGGTACGAACCACCAACGCGGCGCGAACCGGGGCAAGCGAATTAGGGCTTGCCTTCTCCGACATGCTGAATGTTGTCATGGCACTTACGCCGGCAGATTTCTATAAGAGTATGACCACCCATGCCGATCACGCGGTGTGGCAGGACGTCTACCGCCCAAGCACGCAAGCGGGTGATGTGTACCTAAAACTGACGGTCATTGATGACGTGCTGATCGTGTCATTCAAGGAGCTATGACTATGAAATGTCCTGTTTGCGGCGCGGCAGAACTGATTCGCGACACCCGTGATGTGCCCTACACCTACAAGGGAGAATCTACCGTTATTACTGGTGTGGCGGGCGATTTCTGTCCGGCTTGCGCCGAGTCCATCTTGGATGCGGCGGAATCTAATCGCGTTATGCGCGAAATGCAGGCGTTCTCCAGGCAGGTGAACGCGGCTATCGTTGATCCGAGCTTTATCGCTAATGTGCGCAAGAAACTTAACCTTGACCAGCGTGAAGCCGCCGAAATATTCGGTGGTGGTGTCAATGCCTTCTCTCGGTACGAGAACGGCAAGACCAAGCCTCCGTTAGCCCTGGTGAAACTGCTTAAGGTATTGGATCACCACCCGGATTTACTCAATGAGGTAAAAGCCGCCTGATGCTGGCAAAGCACGTTTTCACTTGCACTTAATCCCGGCTAGTTTCGTTTGCAAGTCTCAACAGTTATGCGCCCTACCATCGCCGAATGACGAGCCGGTCCGACGACGATTTGCACGTCGCGACCAAGCCGGGTTAGACAAATGAGCAGCTTTGCTACGCTGGTTCCCCGAAACTGACCGCGCAGCATCTTGGACAGCTTGGGTTGCGTAATGCCGAGCACTTCAGCCGCCTGCTGCTGAGCCCATTTACGGTCTTGGATGATTTCGCCGATCTTGATTGCAAGCTGTGCTTTGACAATCATTTCGTCGGCATCAGCCATATCCAAATCAGCGTAGATGTTACCGGTGCTTTCTTCAATTTCGATCAAGTGGGGCTCCAAGTTGGTGCTTGGCTAGCATCTATTGGGCAGAAAAGCGCGCATTTAAGCGGGTTTTTATGGGCGTGGTAAAACACCACGGAGGGTACTATGAACGTGGTGAAACGCTATTCGCGTAACGCACGAGCTTTGGTGCCACCAAGCGGAGCCAAGACCTCACGCCGTAGGTCATTGCGATTGATGCTTCCTTGGGCGTAACAGTGAGCACCACTTAGGGAACATCCTTCTAGCTGTTCGGTCGATTTTATTGGTTAGTCCAAGGGGACTGCGTTCACCAGCTCGACTTTTCACGCTGTCCCGGGCTAGTCGTTAACACTTGAACTCGGGACAGCTAACCGCTGGAAAAGTGACGTGCGACCATCTAGTCTCGGTAAGCCTTTGATTAGGCACTTGAAAAGGAAAATAGACGACCCTATTTCATCTACGTCCTAAACAGGACCTACTCAACTTGGAAAGGAGTGACATCATGTATGGACCATCCATGAACTTTCCCGGAGGAATTTTCGGTGAACTGGAGCGCATCAGCCGTGAGCTGGACGCAATGTTTTTCCCATCTGGTACATCGCAAGACATCCGCGCCGCAGCGACTGGCGCATTCCCTGCTGTGAATATAGGTACAACGCCAACGAGTACCGAAGTCTACGTATTTGTCCCGGGTGTAGACCCAGCAAGCCTTGATGTCGTACTTGCCAAGGGCGTATTGACGATTTCAGGTGAGCGCCCAGATGATCTCCCCGCAGAGTCTGACGGGTTGAGCGTCGTCCGTCGCCAGCGCTTTCACGGCAAGTTCCGACGTGTCCTCACGGTGCCTGAAGTAGTAGACGCTGAGCAAGTGACGGCGAGCTACCGTGACGGTGTTCTTGCTGTCAGCCTCAAGCGCAGCGAGGACTCACAACCTAGGCGCATCGCCATTAGCTGATTCCATCTATCACCGGAGGATACGATTATGAGCGACAAGCAAACCAAGGCGGTTGTGAACAGCAGCGACACATCTGCAATCCAACCGCGCGTAGATGTCTTCGAAGACGCCACAGGTATCACGCTGCTTGCTGATGTGCCCGGGGCTAATACTGACTCACTGGAATTGAAGGTCGAAGGTACCAGCCTAACCCTGGAAGCAACAGTTGCCACATTGTTGCCGACCAGTCTCGAATCAGCCTATGCCGAAATGAGAGTTCCGCGCTATCGGCATGTCTTCGAACTTAGTCGGGACTTGGATACCGAGCATATCGATGCCGTTCTCAAGGACGGTGTGCTAAAACTGCGGTTGCAAAAGCTGGCGCACGCGCAACCTAGGCACATAGCGATACAGCATGGTTAAGTGAAGGAGGAATGTGCGATGAACATGGTTCAAGACTGGAAGCAGGGAATCAGCCAGTTCTGGGCTTCCCTATCGGACGGGTGGGCAAAACTTCGCGAACGAGCGAACGGCACCCTTACCTACTTCGCACCCGACGCGCATGATGCAGTACCTAAGCAGGCTGATGGAAGCAGGCTGCCCGTGTCTTCCTGGGCTTATCTCGCGATGGACATCTACGACGAAAACGACAGGATCATCGTGCGTATCGAAGCGCCTGGCATGACGCAGCAAGATTTCTCCTACAAAGTACTAGGCAACATGCTGACCGTGTCGGGTGCCAAACGCTTTGAACGCGCGAGCACCGAGAAGAACTATCGCATCCTGGAGTGTGCCTATGGCAGTTTCCAGCGCATGGTTCCGTTGCCTGTAGCGGTCGACGTTGATCGTGCCGATGCGAGTTACCGTGACGGTGTGCTGCGGATCGAACTGCCAAAGTTACACCACAGTAACGCGCGTCGGATTTTGGTGCGACAAGGTTAGTCACCGGTGGGGTGGACACACCCCACTTTCTGCTAACGTGGCAGAGCGCAAATCTACAATGCCCGTGGGTGTGAAGCTTTTAAGTGCTTAACCGCGGTAATGTGTACTCGTCCATATGGAGCGCAAGTAGGGGCCTGCTCACGAAACGGAAATAATCGCACGGTAAGGTTCTGCGCATCCAGAAGCTACACAGGCTTGTAGCCCTGTTGCCGCTCTCAAAACTCATGGTTTCAGTCCAGATGTTTCGATAATGACTTTCGAGAACCACACGGCCCTTATCGCGGCTAGACAGGCTGTTTTCTCACGACTCAATCTCAAAAACCTTCGTTTTCGAGAAGCCTCGACTTACTAGTCGTGCGCTTAGTTCCGTTTCGTGAGCAGACCCCTTAGAGCCGCTATCCCTTATCCCTAACGGGCAGAGAAATAAACAAATTACTTGAAATGTCAACTACTAAATACTATGGAATCGAGTTTTTAAAAAAATAAATATTTCTCTATGTCATATCCTCAATATTGAACCTAAATTGATTTCAGCTTCGGCTAAAACTTGTCAATTAGACAACAATCAATAAATGGCATACTCATGTTCTTATATTATCAATTGAACAATATGAGTTTTCCTTTTCCTTGTTGATCTAATTCAAGTGTCAATGGACTCCAAGCGTTTCACGAACTGATTAACAATCGAAAGGATCGACATGGGAAGTAATGTATGCCAACAGCCATTTTATGTTCCGCCCCGGACTTCGACACCTTATACCGGTACGTGCAAGCCTGGTCAGATAATCCTCTTTAAAGACAATAACTGGAACAGTACTTCACTCACCATCGATACTAATAGCTCACAGTATCCATCAGGTCATTTCTTTTCCTTCTCAGGAACGTCCCTGCAAGATAAGGCAACATGGATTGTATTCAATCTTCCTGAGAACGTCGTTTGCACACTCTGCAATAATGTCGTGCCGAACGCTGTTCCTTACGACTTCTCTAATTCTGGCGTCTGCGTAGATTTAATCGGTAATGGGAAAATTCAAACAATCGACTTGGCGGCTTATGGTGCTAATGACTGCCTCAGCGGTGGTATCTGGCGTGCCGTAAAATCGAATCAAGGCTGGTTTCAGCTGTTCAGTGATACCGTTGAACGTGGCACATTCGCTACGATTTTCCTATCGGAATGGCCGATATCTAAGCCGATCTCGATTAGCAATTGGTGGCTTCAGGATAAAGTCTCTTCAATAAGCTATCCATGCTTAACTCCACCGCAGCTATTGAAACTATCTGACAGATCTGATGGAGGTGGTCAATCGATAACCGTTGGTGCAAGCAATGCATTTGGCACATCCAACAAACCCGCCGTTCTCGATCTGACCAATAGCGGTATGAATGATAAGGTCAGCTCATTTAGTTATAGTTTGATTTCTCCTGTCAAAACGGTAGTTTCATCGACTACAGTCGACGTAACCTCGCCCATTATTCCCGGCCAAGCATATGTCCAAACCATCAAGGGTACTAATGCTTCAACAGAGGTAGTTACAATCACGGACACCGTTGCTGTTGGTAAGTCGGTAGAGATATCGAATACAGCAACACAGCAATATGAGACAACTGCGTCAATTTCTGCAACTGTCACGTCGACGGTAGGAATTCCAGATGTCAGTTCCATCCAGACCAGCCTGACCACATCATTTTCGGTAACGTCAACAACGTCGTCATCTCAGACTACGACCAATACTAATAAAGTCGATTTACAGCAGCAGATTGTCTTCAATGTGCCAGCGCAATCGAGCTATTCTGCTATTGCCACTATTTCTATTGGGCAACTGCCACCGACGACAGTAACTCAGGATGGCCTTTTCTACTACGATCAGAATCTGCCCGGCTCAATTAAGCAAAATGATGGAACCTATCTATTGACCTCCCCGGTCACTGTTAACATCACCGGCGAGGTTGGTTCATCCGTTCATGTTGATGTTAAATCAACCCCCCTTACTTAAATGTCGCTTAGCTGAAAATAGGTCAACAGTATCGCGGCCATCCCCAGCCACGCCTGGGTGGGCCGCTAGCTGTCGTGACGCGCAATGATGTTGACCCAGACGCACAATAAATAGCACTTTCGAAACCACATTGACTGAGACGGATAGCACGTCAACACACAATTTAGCTAAGACTGAAGCCATGAGTTTTGAGAGCGGCAACAGTACTACAGACCAGCGCAAGTTCTGGATGCGCAGAACCTTACCGTGCGATTAGTTGTGCGCCGTGCAAAGGCACGGTCTTTCAGCGGGTGCGAACCCCGCCCGGCAACTTTCGCTCCAGCCGGTAGCAATCGGAGCAGCCGTAGAGGTAACGAAGCGGCTGAAGCCTTCGGTATAGAGGGTCATATTAGTGACTTGGCGAGTATGCAGGCAGTAACGTGAGTGAACGCTGAGCAGGCCTCGAAAGACGAGATGCGGAAGCCGACCCGCCAATTTTTCGGGGAAGGCTGTCACCGTAGGGGAAGAGAGCGAAACATGCACCCTATGGTTCCGCCGGGGTAGTGGCGACAGCATGCATACAAGAGGAAGACCGATGCAACACGGGAAGCCCCGTGCGTGGTCAAGCGTAAAGACCAACCGGAAGCCGGTGACGGACAGGCCGGGCGCACTGGGGTGGCGGAGAGGCCCGTAGTACCGAGGAAGCTGGGTAATGCCAGTGGAGGAAAGAGGCCTCAGTTCAGAACCAACGTTGAAAGTGGGAAGGGACAGGAGATTGGGAAACCTAGCAACTCCGATCAGCGTTCAGAAACTGCAAACAGCGTTACATGCGAAAGCGAAGGAAGAACCCGAGTTTCGCTTTTACGCCTTGTACGACAAGATCTGTCGAATGGATGTGCTACGGCACGCCTACGCCTGCTGCCGTGCCAACAAGGGGGCACCGGGTATAGACGGGCTAACGTTCGATGATGTCGAGCAGTACGGGCAGGAGCGCTGGCTTGGGGAACTGGCGCAACAGCTCCGGGAGAGAACATACCGCCCAGAAGCGGTAAGAAGGGTCTTCATTCCGAAACCGAATGGCAAACTCAGACCACTTGGCATTCCGCGGCTGGCGGAAAGGGTGTGTCAGACGGCGGCGATGCTGGTCTTGGAGCCTATCTTCGAGGCCGATCTGCCACCGGAACAACACGCCTACCGACAGAACCGAAATGCACAAAGCGCAGTGCGCGAAGTACATGGGCTACTGACCAGCGGCTACAAGGATGTAGTAGACGCCGATCTGTCCGGTTACTTCGACACGATTCCGCACGTCGAACTCATGAAATCGGTTGCACGCCGGGTAATTGATCGGCAAGTGCTGCATCTGGTGAAGATGTGGCTCGACGCTCCGGTAGAAGAGGTTGATAAACGGGGTCGAAAGAAACGCACAACGATAAACCGCGATATCAAGCAAGGTATTCCGCAAGGCTCTCCAATCTCACCTTTACTGTCCAATCTGTACATGCGACGTTTTATCCTGGGATGGAAGAAAGCGGGCTTGGAACAGCGGCTCAGCGCTCGAATCGTCAATTACGCAGACGATTTGGTCATTTGCTGCAAGAGTAGCCGCGCCAAAGTGGCGCTGGACGCTATGCGACAAATAATGACGAAGCTGAAGCTCACGGTGAATGAAGACAAAACCCGTACCTGCCGTTTACCCGAAGGCGAGTTCGATTTCTTGGGGTATACCTTCGGTCGACGCTACTCGTCCAAGAATGGGAGGCCTTATATAGCCACCCGCCCTTCGAAGAAGAGTATTAAGTGTATGACCGAAGCGATCCATGTCCAGACAGGCAGAAACCTAGAATGGCGGGATGCCGGAGAAATGGTGACGCGTTTAAATCAGAAATTAGGTGGATGGGCCAATTACTTCTGTCTTGGTCCGGTTACTCCTGCCTATCGATTCATTGACAAGTACACCACCACCCGGCTTCGCCGGTGGCCTTGCAAGAAGCGCAAGCAGCACGGCAAGGGTATTAAGCGCTACCCCGATGAGTACTTTTATGAGCAGCTTGGACTCATTCGTCTGCCAAAGCTCCCGCAAGGCCTTCCGTGGGCGAAGGCATGATGTTTTGTCCGAGAGCCGGATGCGTTAGAAGCGCACGTCCGGTTCGATGAGCGGGATGTGAAAACGGAGTCACGGTTACGCTAATGAGACACCGCCAAACGAAAGGGGCGGCAACGGATATGCAGAGCCTAAAGCCACCGCGTCACATCTCGACTCTACCCGTTTCGTGAGCAGACCCCAAGTAGTGCGGACTAACCCGGACAAAAACCTGCAAACTGAGGTGAAATGCGGTATTCACAGCTTGGGCAGCTGACATTGGCAAGCTGCATAGCTCTAAGAACCTGTTCAAAGTCTTTTCATCTAGCTCCAGACCGGCGATGCTTGCCCAATGAGAACCCCTTACCCCAGCGATATCAGTCGCGAACAATTCGAAGCCATCCGCCCTTTGCTGGAAAACGC
>NZ_JBQXDJ010000111.1:0-7660 GCF_052601015.1 Chitinimonas violaceus
GGATTGGATCTGGTTCTACAATCACGAACGCCCTAACATGGCCTTGGGCGGTATTACCCCAATACAGCGGCTGGCCATGGTCGCATAGCGCTACTTCTGACTCCCCTTAAAAATGGGGGGATTACCAATGTCACTTAACTCCTAAGGGCTAAAATACATTCATCAACGCTAACTCCACTTAGTGCGTGTGTAGTGCCCCCTGGGCCCAATTGCACGCCTGAAAGAAGAGAAGTCCCGATGTTCACTGCTCGGGACTTTTGTTTTGTGTCCCTCGGATACAGCATGACAGACATCAATCAAATCAACCGGACTAAGGTGGAATTAGCCCCCAATAACCCAGCGGAAGGTCAAAGTCGAAGACCTGCTATACCCTGAATTGCCAATTCATAAGAAAACCGAAAGTGAAGTTCACAGAAATAGCTCGTGGAAGAGCACTGCACTTGATGCCATCTATCTAGAAAGACTTCATCCAGAGTCAGCATCACCTACATCAAACATAGAAGCCTCCTTCAGAAGACACTCAGCAGAACCCCCAGATTCCCTCAACGCCTCAAAAGTACCTAGGCCCCCCTCGGCCGCAGTTACCTGATGTGCACCATATTTAACACACGTTGTATTGATCGTTTCTATTCCCGGAGAGGCCAAGTTGGTTACCGGTGTAGGGTGAAGCACTTCCTGGATAACATGCTTGTAGGCGGCGATGGTCTGACGTGTAAGGCCAGCTAGACGTCCTATAGCTAGTTGGGTCAGCTTTTCCCCAAGCTGAATAAGTCGATGGCAAGCCAGCCTGACCTTGGATTCGGTTTCTTTGTGGCGAAGGGCATGGGTGCGTTCTGCGGATTGCTTCTGACGGACATGCAACGGCAAGGCAGGGTTGAGCTGCATCACTCCACGATGACACCTGCCACAGCCGGTGTACCGGTCCCAGGTCCAACGAGCCACCGATTTGACGGTAGCCTTTATTGACGACAGCGGTAGATTGTCGAGGAATCCCTGATTACGGAAACTGTTCTTATTGTGTGCAAACGCTTCCAACAATCTGTTGAACGTATGGTATGAACCTTTTTCCCGCTCGCGATTCACAATGGAATACGCGTAAAAGCGGAGCTGTTCGAATAGGATGCAATGCCGAGAATGGCTTACGGCATCAAGATTTGGTCCTTTACCCCATGGATTGCTAGATGCTAGTTCAACATAATCTGCTAGCTCACCCAGCTCGTAGACATGGTTATGAATCTCATGCGTTAACCACCATGGATGTCCAGGTGTTTTTGCCACTGGGCCACTATGAAAGCTGGTATCAGCCTCTAGCCTTGCTGCGAAAGCTTCATAGACCGCCTTCATATACTGAACAGGCTTAGGCCGCGCAGCCTCCGTTGTACACACGGGCGGAATGGCGTAATAGAGATGACTATGTCCGGTAGACCGATTCCGGACGATCAGATTTGGCGCAGGCAACCCCGCATCTTCCCAAATCATCGCCTTTTTATGGTCGAGATCAAAGATCAACCAGCTCACAAAGCCTGGTCGATTGACTTGCATGTAAGGATAACGAATAGCGTATTCGCGCGGACGCACACGCGTTGCTGTCTTGTCGTCTGAGCAGCGCGGCAAATAGGGGGCTTCTATCATTACTCGATGAAGAGCCGTACCTGATTCGAAATAGCGTTCTACATGGTTAGTCTGTGTTTGTATTTTTGGCGCCATAGCCTCTCACCGCTCATCCCTAATGGACGAACGAATGCTTGCATGCTGAGGTCAAGACACCTACAATGACTTTGCATAATTTGTAGTCATCATCACATCAGGTCACTCTGCAAAGTGAAATGTGTGTGTGCCCGGGCCTAAAGCTCGGTTAAAGTAATACAAAGCCCGCTCGCCAAAGCGGGCTTTTCTATTTGTACTTGTTAAATACGTTGGATCTAAAAGTTCTTAAACTCCACAAAAAATCAACCCATGGATTATGGCTATGGTCATAGCCACCCCAACCTACCACCGACTGCTACAACAGCTCTCACAGTAAGTAATCAAACCAGACCGACGAATGATCATCGCGAAGCCAACTCATCCTGCTCACAAACAGCCGCTGCAACAGCCCTTTTAGCAAGTACTTGAATTGGACCTATGATCATGATCATAGCTACATCAATTCCTCTTACTTACCAGCGGCGACTACAACAGCCCTTACAGTAAGTAATCAAACCAGACCGACGAATGATCATCGCGAAGCCAACTCATCCTGCTCACAAACAGCCGCTGCAACAGCCCTTATAGCAAGTACTCGAATTGGACCTATGATCATGATCATAGCTACATCAATTCCTCTTACTTACCAGCGGCGACTACAACAGCCCTTACAGTAAGCACTCGAACCGGACGGACGATTACAGCTATCTGTTATCTAGCCATTCTTCAATTCTCATAAGCAGTTCATTTTTCTTATTTTCATTTAACCCATCTAACCTAAGAGACGCTTTCCCTACGGAAATTGAAACTGGGCCAAATTGGCGAACCGCAGACCTATTAACTTCCTTCTTAATATTAAGTGCCACATCAATTGCTTCTTTAAATTGCGACCGTGTCCAATTATTCTCCAAAAGAGAAATAACCAAATCAGTCACTTTTTTCCCAAGTGACTCGAAATGTGGGGCCATAAGCTTTATATGGTTATATGTAACAGCCTTTGGGTTCTCTGAAGCCAAAATTGCCTTCAGCGCTTCATTTGGCAATTTAAAGAAACTTTGACTCAAACTAATCTTGGACTGACTCACATTGATTCGTCTCGAAAGAGAACTTTGTGATTCATGTGTTTTACTCATTAAGTCATGGAAAAAATAAGCTTCATCTAAATCACATCCATTATCTCTATCATGATTTGCTGCAAAACCTTCAACGGCAGCAGTTAGCTCATCTACATCTTTGATAATTGCATCAATCGTTGTAGAAATATTATGACTGCGGAAAGCAAGTACTCTTGTTTTCCCATCAATCAGAAAGTACCTGCCATTAATACCCGGTCGGACTTTGATTGGGTCAAGTTGACCATCACGTAATATCTCATCAGCCCTTGCATCCACTAGACTTTTCGGATAAGCATGACGAGCGGGTATTGGATTATCATCGATTAAATCGACGCGAATTTTATGAACTAATCTACTAAGATCTTCACTTCCTGCATGAGGTTTGTGAGGACTATCTTGACTTATATTGGTAGGTAACGGAGTAACAATAATTGGTGGTGGCTGCCTAAATGACTTATTCATTTCAACACCCCAGGTAGAGCCATCTGCTTACTTGCTCGTTTAATTGCCTTAGCTATCACTTCTGCAGCAACCATACGATAATCTTCCGCGACTTTGCTTTTCGGCTTCAAAAGACTGACAGGTACACGTGCGTCTAAAGCTGCGGATAAGTCCTCGGACTTTCGTACAGTATTTTCAGTTGTTGTTTCACGAAAGTGGTTTCTTAAATGTCCCATGTTATCCATCACACGGTTCAGTTTTGCTTCAAAGAATACAGGGATTGTTATGACATCCGGAGTGTAGTGAAACGTCTCATTTAACCGCTGCAACCGTCCACCAAAGCGTGAAATTCCCTTGAGGGAAAACATATTTAATGACACGGGGGAGACAACAATATCGCTTGCCAACAAGGCATTTGTCGTTAAAGTACTTCCACCAGGAGGACAGTCATAGATAACAATGTCGTAATTACTTGTATCCATATGAGGTAAGCGCCCATCTCTAGCATCACTCATAAGACGCAACAATCGATTCTCTTTTCCAACCTGTATTGATAAATATTCTTCGAAATCAATCAATGAAACATCAGCTGGTACAAGATGTGGCCCACACTCTCCATAAGGCTTTTTAATTACCTTATCTAATGGCGTTTTCTTACATACAGGAGGTAGATCAAATAGATCTGAAATCGTGTGGTTAACCACTAAACCAAGAGGTACACCAATTTGTTCAGCGTATTCATCCGTTAACTCGGGGTCATAACCTAATGCCTGCGACATATCACCTTGCGGGTCAAGATCAACCATTAATACGCTGTGACCCTGAATCGCGAATTGAACCCCAAGTTCAATCGCAGTCGTTGTCTTACCAACACCACCTTTTGGTAAATAAACTGCGATGCTTATCTGCTTGTCCAGGCGAGCAACATCACCACGATTCCATCTAAATCGAGCAATCTGAAACACATCATCTGGACTGAAAAATTTACTGGGGGAATTAGGTTGCTTTTTGGCAGTGATACCGGAAAGCTCTTCCAACTTTGTCATATAGGCAGGTGTAAATCCCATCATCAAAGCAACTGATGAAGCACGTAAATTTACACTGCCACCCCAAGGTAACGAAGTATCCATCAAAGCCCGCCAATTAAGACATTTCGTAAAGTATAAAGAAATTCGAGAAAAAAGCGAATTTTTTTAACTGAACGTTTTTTTGCAGACTATTGGATTTCGTAGTTACTGAGAAATATTCTTAGAATATCAATAGCTTAAGCCCTAAGATGCTTACCGCTGCTTGGTTTGGGGCAATCAAGGACAACTAAGAAGTGAACAACGTGAGGGCAGTGCTATAGACAATTGGCATGTTGGTAATACACTACAGACGTATGAAAATCCTCAACAAGTTGAAGATTTCTTACTTAGACCGGCTATCTGACTTTATCGGATCTATTCAATCTCACTCTCAAACACTGCCATTTTTCTAACAAGTTTCTTCAACCTGGCAGGGTTAGCAGTTACATACATCATTGTTGTCGTGAAATTCCGATGCCGCATCAACGCCTGCACTTCACGTAGCGAAGCCCCACCTTGATCAAGCGTAGTTGCAAATGTCCGCCTGCCACTGTGGCTGGTCGCCTTAATGCCTGCCTGCTCAAAAAGCTTCTTAACCAACTGCCGCATGTAATTGGGTGAAATGGATTTGTGGCGATAGCTCAGAAATAAGCGCTCATGACGTTCGGCTTTATCTTCCTCTAGGCGTTTACGTATATAGGCCACCACATCAGCCCGGGCCTCCGGATGGCTGATGTAGATTTCCCCAAACTCCCCCCCCTTGGTCATGGATGGTTCAAGCTGTACTACTTCTCGAACTTCTCCCCGACCATCTACCAGTACATCCAGATTGATGTTCGCCAACTCCTTGGCACGCAGTCCACTGTAAAAAGCTAATGCAATGATGGCCCGATCCCGCTCAAAGTAGGGTGAGTACTTATTAATTGCGAGATACACCGCATTCAATTCCTCCGCACTGAGGGCTGGGGCTTTGCGCTTCTGCTTGAACACCATGGGAACCGTTATCGAAAGGGAGATGCGGGGATGTTAGGCCAGGGGAGGGCTGAAAATCAAAGAAATAGGGCCGACATACGAAAATATACCATTTTCGTATGTCAGATCGCACCAAAATCGCTAGACTACCCATGAACCTGATCAGAGTACATCTAGCGATTTTGAGCGATTTTGGTTGTTAGGACAGAATCCTGCGCGTAAAACCCTTCTACGACCTAGATAGGTATCTGCTCTGCACGCTTTAGCCTAGCCATATGATGTTGGTGCCAGCCGAAATGGGCGATAGCTTGTCCACACACAATAAGTCCAATGGCAAAGGTGAAGTCAAGGCTATGTGAGTCAGCAGCTAAGTAGAGGAGAGCAACGAAAGGGATCAGCCAGAAATTGACGAAAGAACCCACTGCATAGGGTAAAACATTAGTGGGCTTCTTATTTAGGCAATACCAGGAAATGAACGAAGCGGTCAAACCAAGTGCCGATAATAGTATGACGTACAGCTTAGAAAACGGATGGAGGTTTGCAACAACAAAGAGCAACAACCAACTGACAGTATAAAAGGCACTTAAAACTTTCATATAACCCAGACGTTTCTATTGTTAACACTACGCCTAAGGACTAATACGCTCGATTAAAATTCACGATCCAGATGACATTTATATCATTTAATTTGTTAACAAATATTTCAATTGCAGATACTCGCACAGCGGTAAAAGGGAACGCAGTTCGCTTAAAAGCTCGATAAGACGGGCATTTACAAAGGTTGCACATACCCGTACCTATTCTCAAAAAATAAAAAAACTAGGCAGGAGGGGATAAAGCTTTATTCAGCAATACATCGTAATTAACAGATTGCCAGAAAACTACTTCCCCAGTTCAATACTGGCCATTTAAATAACCTTATTGAGAAAGAAAACCGGCATTTCTTTCCAATACTTTTAAGGTGAATAAAGCATCTGGTCCACCTTCATCAGTTAAATAGGACCAGAAATGTTTATCACCGACCTTAGACTCATTATAGCTAGTCAACAACTGCCCATTTCTTGAGCCTTTAATATAGACTCTTGATTCATCCGGTAAGTCTTCGATGGAGAGAATAGTCTTCTTGTCTTCGCCCATCAATGCAAAGAAGTGGGAACGATGTGGTTCACTCGTCACCCAGACATAGCCCTTATTATTAATCCCTAGCTGTTTACCGGGTTCAACAGCGCTTCTCACATAGACTTCGTTATAGCCATCGCCAATATGGCGAAAATACAGTCTGATGGGCATGTCTTCGAATGTATTGAGGCATAAGAATTCATGATGCGCCTGCACATAACCATAACTCTCGGATATGTCCTGATCCAGAGATTGATGACTATCTTCTGTAGTCACGTAGGAAAAGCTGACATGGGTATTACCCATCATCAGGGTCGCCAGAAAAGACTTTTGCTGGTTCAGTTCTTCATTGCTCATCTCAGCCTCCAGTAGATACTGTTAGACGTCTAAAACAATTCTGACCTACGCAATCATTAGATCACTTAATCCTAGAATGGTGCGATATTTAGTGAAATTATTAACACCTTTGGTTAAATCAACAACATGAATTATTATTCAACTAATAATTAATTCTTCATAAACAGATGTAATAGTTACAATCATTCAACTCAACTTTGAATAGTTACTTTCTAATATAAATTACATTAGCTCATGTAGAAATAACAAAAATGGCAATAATCTCCAGCTGAATCTTACCCATGCAAAAATAACCTGAATTGGCAGCATATACTCAACTTTAATACAGTTTATTGTAATTTCATCATTGATCAAATATCTCGCAGAGTACTAGACTGGAATTCAATTAAGATAGTAAGCATGTCCATTTCCAACTAGTTACTAAAATTAATACCAGAGGTAATTGAAAATAGGTCAATAATAAATTATTGATAGAAATGCACTTTCTGGCAACGTTTGCAATCTCTCTTGAATTATTTCTTCTGACTTCTATTGCGGCCATACTTGCATCTAAATTTACACTCTGGAATACATTACGAGATTTACCACCACTAGATTGGAACCTACTCTGTGTGACCACCTGCACTTTATTAATATTAATTGCAGGGGTTTTTATCAGTCGAGAAATTGAATTCTATCTCATCGCACGAGACATTAGACCAATCATCGATAAGCTTGAAGCCGAAGTGCCTAAGCCAACTGCTAAGGAACCACTTCCCGTTCTAATGAATGAGTTAGGGGCACCTCGAAAAACCCTCCGCCCATGGCATGATTCCGACATCCAAAAGTCAGCCCTCCAATCATGATCAAATCCAGTCTGTTTGCCAGTGAAGAACGTGAAGCCAAACTGGATCAGCTGGGCGA